>CAYMGK010000006.1:0-14998 GCA_964389965.1 uncultured Clostridia bacterium
AGCAGAAGTACTAACAAACCCGTAGGAGTATATGTTGCTGTCCTCTTCATGATGAACATCAATTTCCGGTACATTTACACTCATTATATTTTTACGGTTTATGTCTATATTTACCTTAGCCGAGGGGATCATTAGACTTTCTTCAAGCACTTCTTGGGGCATTTGGCTTCGAGCCATTGTAAAATTTCTAAAAGCCATTTCCAGATCCTGCTCAATTTCTTCCCTGAGTTTTTTGTTTTCTTTGATCATTTCAACGAATTTTTTTATCAACTCATCTTGCTTATCTTTTAACAGTTTATGCCCTCGTCGGGCAATAACTATTTGTCGCTTTAGGCGTGTTAATTCCATACGGGTGGGATTTACCCGAGTCTGCATTTTTACTCTTCTCCTTTTTTAGGTAGGTACTTTTCAATATACTCATCCCTAATACGTTTAAGTTCTACCTTAGGTATAATTGTTAAAAGTTCCCACCCTAGCTCAAGTGTTTCCTCTATACTTCTATTTTCATTTTCCCCTTGTGAGACATATCGTCTTTCAAATTCATCAGCAAATTGTGCGAAGAGTTTGTCCGTATCACTCAATGCAGCTTCACCTAGAATAACTGCCAACTCCTTAGCCTCTTTTCCCCTAGCATATGCCGCAAATAATTGGTTCATGGTGTCAGCATGATCTTCCCTTGTCTTACCCTTTCCTATTCCCTCATCCTTAAGCCTTGAAAGGGAAGGCAGGACATCTATTGGCGGCATTATACCACTTCTATATAATTCACGGCTTAAAATTATCTGGCCTTCCGTTATATATCCTGTCAAGTCGGGAATTGGATGTGTTTTATCATCTTCAGGCATAGTCAAGATAGGCAATTGTGTTATGGAACCTGCTTTACCTCTGAGGCGACCCGCCCTCTCATAAATCGTAGAAAGGTCTGTATAAAGATAGCCTGGATATCCCCTACGGCCAGGAACCTCTTTACGTGCAGCGGAAACTTCCCTTAAGGCCTCACAGTAGTTTGTCATATCAGTAAGGATAACTAAAACGTGCATGTCTTTTTCAAATGCCAAAAACTCCGCACATGTCAATGCCATACGAGGTGTAGAAATACGCTCTATAGCGGGATCATTGGCCAAGTTGATAAAGAGCACCGAGCGGTCTATAGCTCCTGTCCTTCTAAAATCCGAGATGAAGAAATCTGCTTCCTCAAAAGTTATACCCATAGCAGCAAACACCACAGCAAACCTACCCTCTGTTCCCAACACCTTTGACTGTCGGGCTATCTGAGTAGCAAGTTGTGCATGTGGTAAACCGGCACCTGAAAATATGGGAAGTTTTTGCCCTCTTACTAAAGTGTTAAGCCCGTCAATTGCTGAGATCCCGGTTTGTATGAACTCAGATGGATAATCCCTTGCCGTTGGATTTATGGGGTTGCCTTCAATATCAAGTCGCTTTTCCGGTATTATTCTGGGGCCGTCGTCTTTTGGCCTTCCCGAACCGTCAAAAACTCTTCCAAGCATATCAATAGAGACACCTAGCTCAATACTTTTGCCCAAAAACCTTATTTTGCAGTCATTTATATTAAGTCCAGTGGAGCCTTCAAAGAGTTGGACTAATGCCTTGTCTTCATCTATCTCTAGAACTTGGCCCCTGCGTATCTCACCAGATGATATCTCAATTTCAACTAATTCATTATATTTAACTCCCTTAACATTTTCCACCAACATCAAAGGTCCGACAATTTCCCGAGCAGTTCTATATTCTTTAATCATTCGGCTTCCCCCCCTTCCATTAGTGCTTCAATTTGTTGTTTCAATTCTTGCTCTGCCTTGTCGAAAACACTCACATCTTTTTCGTCAGAATACTTGACCCTGGCGATTCGCTCTCGAACTGGCAGATTATCTATTTCAGAAAATACAACACCATGCTCCATTGCTCTTTTAGCTTCATCGTAAAACATAAGGACAAGTTTCAACATCCGGTATTGTTTATTAAGGGAAGTATAAGTATCCACTTCATGGAAAGCGTTCTGGTGCAAAAAGTCCTCTCTAATAGAGCGTGCTACTTCTAATATCAGTCTGTCACCTACTGAAAGTGCATCGATTCCTACCAATCTCACTATTTCCTGTAGGCTAGATTCCTCCTGTAGAAGTCTCATGGCTTTTGCCCTGAGTTCTTTCCAGTCTTTAGATATATTTTTATTCATAAATTCTTCTACTGCATCAGAGTATAGAGAGTAACTGGTCAGCCAGTTAATAGCCGGAAAATGTCTTGCATATGCCAATGATGCGTCAAGGGCCCAAAATACTTTTACAACACGTAAAGTTGCCTGAGTTACAGGTTCTGAAAGGTCTCCACCAGGTGGAGATACAGCACCTACTGCAGTAAGAGCTCCTATTCTTTTCTCACTCCCAATGGTAATAACTCTACCTGCCCTTTCGTAAAACTCAGCAATCCGCCTAGAAAGATATGCAGGATAACCTTCATCTCCGGGCATTTCTTCGAGACGACCGGACATTTCCCTAAGAGCTTCAGCCCATCTAGATGTCGAATCTGCCATTAATGCCACACTATAGCCCATATCCCTAAAGTATTCTGCAATTGTAATACCCGTATATATGGAAGCTTCACGAGCTGCCACAGGCATGTTTGAAGTGTTGGCTATCAGCACTGTCCTCTTCATAAGGGGCTCACCAGTTTTAGGATCTTCGATTACCGGGAACTCCAACAAAACATCTGTCATCTCATTTCCGCGCTCACCACAACCTATATAAACAACTATTTCAGCGTCTGCCCATTTTGCAAGCTGATGTTGCACTACCGTCTTTCCACTGCCAAAAGGCCCTGGAATACAGGCAGCGCCACCTTTAGCCACAGGGAAAAAGGCATCAATTACCCTTTGTCCTGTTGACATTGGTTCTTCCGGCGGTAGTTTTTCTTTATATGGTCTAGTCATTCTCACCGGCCATTTGTGCATCATCGGTATATCTATAATTTCCCCACTGTCCGTCTTTATCTTCGCAACTGTGTCTACAACGGTAAATTCCCCTTCATAAATTTCTGTTATTATACCGGATATTTCCGGTGGGACCATTATGCGATGCTCCACAGTCACAGTTTCTTGTACTGTGCCTAAAAAATCTCCCCCTGTGACCTTTTGGCCTTTTTTAGCTAAAGGCTTAAAATCCCACTTTTTCTTCCTATCAAGTGCGGGTACCTCGATGCCTCTTGTAATATAACTGCCTGCAACTGATTCGATTATATTAAGAGGTCGCTGTATTCCATCGAACATACCTTCTATTATTCCCGGTCCAAGCTCTACACTTAGGGGAACACCTGTTGAAACTACAGGATCACCAGGTCCCAAGCCTGAGGTCTCTTCATATACTTGTATTGAAAGCTTTTCTCCATGAACTTCAATGACTTCACCGATAAGTCCCTGCTCACCGACCCTAACCACGTCAAACATCTTGGCTTCGGGCAATCCGGTAGCAACAACTAAAGGACCGGATACTCTTTCCACAACACCACTTGTCATTCCTCTCCCTCACTTCCAAATAAAATATCTGCTCCAATGGCTTTTTCCACGGACTTTTTCACTTCTCTTATTCCGATTCCAAGGGTGCCCCTATTACTAGGAATCAATGTAATGGCCGGAAGCATTTGATCCCTAAACTGACCTATTTTTTCAGGAATTCCCTTAGCAAGCTGTTCTGTAATAAAAATAACAGCATAGTTTTCCCTAGCCAGTTTTGTTACTGTAAAACTTGCCTCTTTATCGTCTAAGACAGGAAAGATGTCGACACCCAAGGATTTAAATGCCAAAATTGTGTCTTTGTCTCCTATTACTGCGATTTTATACATAGACATCTCTCAATCGCTCCCTAATCATATCAGAAGATATGCCATTAATTTTCCCCACCATGATAATTCTAAGAATTTTTAGTTCATTTTCCCGAGCAGCCATGTAGCCGACAACTGTTTCCGGACCGAAAGGCTTATAAAGGGCCTTTCTCGCTAAGGCAATCATGTAATTATCAATTAGCTTTTCGAATATAGAGGGACTGCCCGTTGACTCCCACTGTGAGATGCCTTCTTCAACTACTTGGTGATATAGTGTGGGACCGAGAGCATCCACAAGAGCTTGGGTGTTTTCGGCAAAAAGTTCCTTAAAGAATTCACCTGTCAGATCTCCACCAACAACAAGGGCACTATCTACTGTTTTTATATCAACACCTATTTTCTTCAATCTCACAAATGTTTTGATATTAGTGAGATCTGCCAAAGCTCCCAAGTATTCCCCTAAAAAGGGATCCTTTGTAATCTCAACAATATTGGCCATTTCTCTAAAAAGAGCCTGATCTATCACAAAATCCACTTGTTGTGGATCTTGGGTTTTTTGGTACTGTTTTATGGCCAGGTGGTAGGCTGTTTTAAGGTTGTCAGGTATTGAGGCCCCGGTATCTCCTGATACATACTTTTTTATTTCCTCTGTAGAAACCTCACCTAGCATAGAAAAATGTTGCTTGAATTCCTCGCCAAGGATATCCCCCTTTACAATCACCTTTAGGTTATGAAAGTCATTTTTTGCTGTAAAAAAATGTATGATTTCATGGTTTGTAAATGACTCTTTAAGAGTATTGATAGTCCTTGACATGCTTTGTTCCAAGATTTTCTCGAAATCATATATGTTTTCCATTTCGGCAATATCATTGCCATATTCAGTATCACCTAGTACTTTGAGTGCTTCGTCAGGGCTAGGAGTGTCAAGAAGCCTTTCAATTACACTTCTTCCGAGGAGTTTGGTTTCTAAAAATTTTATCCGAGCTGAGATGTATAGAAAATCTGTGTCTTTAGCCATTTAATCACTCCTCGAAAAGTATTTTCGCGATTTTCGTTTCCAGTTCTTCCCTTTCCATATCAATAAGGGAATCAAAAGTGTTGTTGATCTCTAAATCCTTTGATACTAAAGTAAATCCGCCTGTCATATGCCCAGAAGTCCCAGATAGCCTGAGATTTCCATGTTTGCCCGAATCTTTTAATGCATTATTGACCTTAGCTAAAAAATCCGATGTAATTCTTCTTTTATCATGCTCAGAGATTACTACTTCTTCATCCCCTGTGATTGCACTTTTTATCATCATATCTGCTACTAAATCACAGTATTTTTTATCGGGCATATCTTTAAGCCGTGTTTTTGCTTTTTCGAATACTTTATCAATTATTTGCTGTTTTGCTCCGAGTAGTGATTTGCGATTTTCCAGTTGGGCCATTGATAAGATTCTGCGTTTTTTTTCTTCAGCCGTATTTTTGGCTTTATTCACAATTTCCTTTAGCAGATCCTCGCCTTTATTCTCATATTCGGCCCTTATTTTCTGAGCTTGAGCCCTAGCGTCTTCGAGAAGTTTTTGTTTTTCCGCCTGAGCTTCTTCTAAAATCCTTTCCTTGATTTTTGCAATACCTCCCATGGTTAAGACACTCCCTTATATTGTGATACCAAATAGCATCAATATAGTTGCCAACAATGCAAGCACAGCATAGGTCTCAACCATAGCAGCAAAAGTAATTCCTTTAGCTACTTCCTCTGGGCGCTTAGATACAATACCAATCGCAGCAGCGGCTACCCGACCCTGGTAAATAGCTGACATGAAACCTACTATAGAAATTGGCATACACGCTGCAAAGATGAGCCAACCTTCGAAAGTTGTCACAGCTGCTAGGCTACCTGCAAGTAGGCCAAGTTTTTGAATAGTAAGAAATCCGGCTAAAAAACCGTAAATACCTTGTGTGCCTGGCAGTGCCTGAAGAATCAAAGCTTGACCAAATTTCCCAGGATCCTCTGTGATGAGACCTGAGGCACTTTCACCCACTATACCGACTCCTCTTGCTGATCCAACTCCCGGTAGCCCTACGGCCAATGCCGCCCCTATTAGTGCTATAACCTGTCCAAAAGTAAGTGACATTACAACTCCTCCTCCAATATTATTCAAAATATAAGTTTTATAAGTCTTGCAATTCTACATAAGTTGTTTTAATTTTCAATGGGTCAAAGGCCCTTCCACCACTATCGTAGAACTTGCTAAAAAACTCAATATATTGCAGACGGCTGCTATGAACATAAGCACCAAGTACATTTATGCCCAAATTAAACACATGGCCGCCGATAATTATAAGCACCATAACTATATACCCTATGACACTACCAGCCACGGTTTTTGCCATTGTATTGATGACAGTTGCTATAACACCAGTGGTGAGTCCTAGGGCCAAAAGTCTCGAATATGACAAAACATCACTGAGATAACCAGTGATATCATACAAACTTAGAATTCCTGATGTGAATTTCTTTATTATCCCTTTTTGCGCTCTACCCTGTGTGAGAATTAAACCAACAGTCCCGAATAACGCCATGTATTTACCTGTTGTTGCAAGTTCTGGCACTATTAATACCAAAAGACCTGTTAATAGTACTAGCCACAACCCCTGATCCATAAGAGCACTAGCTATATGCCCATCACGAATGTTTTTATAAGCATTTAAAATAATCCCCACATATATCTGGACAATCCCCATAGCAAATGATACTATCAATACTGACATGGGATTATCTAAAGGATTAATCCATAGCGGTTTAAGGCCAATCAGGTCGCCAAACCACCCTCCAAAAATTGCGCCCCATATAATAGTAGATATGGCACATAAAAAGAGCATGGCAGTGAATTTCTTCCCAGAACCGGCTAACCGGAATTTAAGTAGTGCATATCCTGCCAATAGGCCCATTATAATGCCATAACCGGCATCACTCAACATCATTCCAAAAAAGATGAAGAAAAAAGGAGCCATGTACAAGTTAGGGTCAATTCCATTAGGGTCAGGCAAACTATAGAGCTCAGTTATTACCTCAAAGGGTTCTACTAACTTATTATTAGAAAGTAGCACTGGCACATCTTCACCCTCTAAAGGTGGTCTAAATTCCAGAAAAACTGTATCGGTTATTTTTAAAACTTCAGCTTTAACTTGACTCTCGTGTTTTTCAGGAAGCCATGCCTCTATGGAAAAGGTCTTATCAGTATCAATTACCTTTAAAAAGGCACTTTTTCTATCTTTTTTTATTGAATAGTAATCATATAAAATCTCGAAATGCAATTTTTGACCGGATAGTTTTATGGATTCGGCCTTGATGTTTTCCCGTTCTTTTTCAATATCCGAAAGATTCCCCTTACATTCCTTGATAATATTGTTGGGTGTACCCTTTAGATCCGAAAAATCCTGGAATGTTGCTGAAAACTTTTTAAATACATCCTGTAATTTTTCACCGTGGTCCTTATGATATACCACTAATGAATACACATCATCTTGGCTCTCACCTAAAACCGTTACATGGACTAAGAGTTTCTCTTCATCTAATGCTTCCCTTAACCCTTCTATGGAAGTTCTGGGTATTACCGCAGTTACGAATACGGTCCTATCCGTTGGGCCCAGTTGTTCCAAAGGTATGTCCAAAGCCTGCCATGGTAAAAGCATTTCGATTTGATTTAAAAGTTTCGATTCTTCCACATTCAGAAGTGATGCTCTTTTCTCTAAGTCATAAATCGCCTGTAATGATTTAAAAACCTTATCCTCATTTGCGAGAATTTCCGACAACTCGTCCTTTTTGACCTTTGGTTTCCCATGTATAAGCGGATTGACTGATTTAACATAGGGCTGCAAAAAATCAATTCCATGTCCCAAGTTGTCTAACTTTGTTTCAAGATCTGACAGTTCCTTCGTCAATTCATGACAAACTTCCTCGCTTTGCACCTCATCATCTGGCTCATCTGTACTTTCAACTATATCAATTATTTCCACTACACCGGTTTTTTGCAAGGCACTTAAAACCTCACCCTGCTCGATCTTCAAGCCCAAGAGGTGCATCTTTTTCATATTAACTATTGCCATGGGCCTTCACAATCCTCTCTACAATCAAGTCCACCGCAGTTTCCATCCTGTCGGCAGAAATTTTCTTTAAATACCCGATTTGCTCTTCATACTTCTTTTTATAACCTTCGACTACTTTTTGGGCTTCAGTTTCCGCCTGTTGAATAAGTTTTAGGCCCTCCATTTCACCTCGCTTTTTGGCACTTTGAAGGATTTTTTCCCCCTCATTAGAGGCCTCTACTATGATAGTCCTTGCCTTATTATTAGCCTCATCTAAAATGTCCTTAGCTTCCTGTTCAGCAGTCTTTACAACTGCCAATGTCTCTTTCAACAGCTACCACCTCCTCTAGGTTAAAAACAAATTGCATCAATTTGTATTTTTTTTATTATTTAACTCATGGGAAATTAATTTATAGGCCCCATAAATACCTGAAAAAATGCCCAATAGAGTCCCAATAAATAAAAAAACACTACCTGTGGAAAACTTTTGATCCAAATAAGCCCCAACATACGTACCACCTGCTATAGGTAGCGCCAAGTTTATTCCTATTTGAGCAACAAGCACAATATACCGCAAACCCCTATAATCTTTCATGCTATCAATTATATAACATTGAAAATAAAATTTCAAATTTAACCATACTCTAATTTTGCTCTATTTTTAGGCATTTAGACTTATATCTCCTGTTATGCTCCAGATACATGTGAAATATATCACATTTGTGATGGGGCTCTTAACTTTTTACACACCTGCAAAAACAGCAACCTTCTTTGCAAGACTTAAGTTAATGAAACGATAACTAAAAATCCAAGGGTTCCACCTTGGATTTTTTTTATGCTTCAATATAAGACATTATGATCCTTATAAGACCTTCCTTCTTCCATAAGCCCCGGGACCACGTTTGGACTCGTGGCTTTTTTTAATATCTAAGAGTTTTTCTTCACTTTCTTTAAAAAACTTGGCTAGCTTATCTTCGAAACTCAAATCATTTTTTTTAGGCTTATTAGCATTTGCAGCTGCTTTTAGCTTGCGTATTGAAAGGCTAATCTTGCCGTCTTCGGCAATGGATATAACCTTTACCTTAATGATCTCGTTTTCTTTAAGAAAGTCATTTACATCTTTTACAAAACTGTCGGCAACTTCGGAAATATGGACTAAACCTGTAACACCCTCAGAAATTTCCACAAAAGCCCCGAATTTTGTAATCCCAGTTACTTTCCCCTCTACAATTTGGCCTACCTTAACAGGCATACTTAAAGAATTCCTCCCTTTTAATCTCACTGTATTGAGTTGATTATACTTGAAATTTCCTTACTCGTCAACAAATAAACTCATTTTTTAAAGTTTTTGACATCTTTATATATGTATTCCCCGGGTTTTACTAAGCCTAATTCATCACGGGCGATTTTTTCAATGTACTTATCTGTATGAAGTAGGCTTATCTCTTTTTTAAGTTCATCCCTTGTGTTTAACGCCTCCTCCATCTGAATCTGTAGCTGTGCCTCCTGTTTGGCAAGATTTGAAATTTTAAGCTGTTGTACGACTAAAGTACACATCACATATATTAGAAAAAGCAAAAACAGCACATGGCGAACTTTGAATTTCCTTTTACTGCTCATATTTATCAGGTCCCTTCATATGCTTATATTTACATTTCGATAGAAAATCCAAAAGTCCTGCATTTATTTATTTTTTCATCTTAATAAATATTCTTTTGGCATCATTCCATATCCTAGAAACGAGTCTGCAAGGCATGACCTTTTTTATCTGATTGACAACAAAGGATATTTTTTTTAAAAACCTAGTAATAAAAATACCAAGCATTATGAAAAAAATAGTAACATAGCGACTTATATAATAAAGATACAACATCAAGCCAATTGCGATACACAGAAAAACATATCCTCGGACCTCGCCAAAGCTTACTATTAGAAGCGCAGTAAATGTAATAAAAGTTATGAGCCCCCAAAAACACAAATCCCCAAGAGCTGTGAAAAAAGGTCCTGGGGAAAGTAAATTCCTTATATATCGGTATATGTCGAATAAAATTCCGGTAACAAATCCTATGATCAGAGATACTGCCAAAAGTATAATTTGTGGTTCCATCTCCCAAAGGTCCAAGTCCATCATCTCCTTTAGAAACTCACTTTAATAGACGGCCAAGTAAGCCCTTTCCTTTTTTCCCTCCAATGGAACCCTCATGATAGGTCAATGCTTTGAATATACCTTCTACTACTATCACTCCGGCATCTAAGTCAAGTTGTTTCATATACATTTTCTCACCTTTGATATTGAGTATTTCCTGATTTGTTTCCAATATAATATCTTCATCTGTAAATTTCTCCACATTTATCACACCATTTACATCCAGCATTTCCCGATTTGTAAGAGTTATTTTATGACGGGTCTGTTCTTCCACAATATAAACCCTCCCCCTGTATTTGGTTCTTTATTCTAATTTTATTCGGGAGGGTGTTAGAATATGTTACTTCCACAGTTTTACAATATCTATGTTCTGAAAGTAGTGACGTATTATATCTTCCGGCTTTGTTCCCTGTTTAGCCATAACATTTGCACCCCATTGGGAAAGACCTACACCATGACCAAAGCCTTTACCTGCTATTAACACTTGATCATCTTCAAGCTTTAGGCTTGTAATAAGAGTTGATCTTATATCCATACTCCCAAGTGCAATTCGAAATTCCGGAGCGGACACAATGGCATCTCCAATTTTAAGTTGTGTGGCACGACCGGAGGGCCCCCGTTTCACAACACCGACATTTTCAATATCTCCGGTTTCCTTTCCTAATTCTTCCCTTATTACAGCACTTACTTTGTCTTTCGGAAACTTTGCTGACCAGGTCTTTTTACCGGCAGGTCCTGCATCTGCATCCGGTGATTTTGTTACTAATATATATGGAGGTTCTGCTTCTTTGAAGTCTAGACCTTCTTTGGCAGTAGCTGTTATCCCACCTGCATGTGAATGAAACCAGGCTTTAATAAATTTGCCCTTGTGTGTGACAACCTTACCTCGGGTCAATTTCACAGCCTTTTTAATCCGATTGTTGACTTTTTGTGGGTTCCAGGCTTGGGCCTCTTCAAAATCAGTAGAAATATCCGCATTTCCAAGTTTCGAGCCGCCTTTGTCTGTTATAAATTCCAGCACATAAGTCCTAGCCAATATAGCTTGCGCCGCAAGTGCTTCGACAGGCCAATAGTTTTCCATTTCTCCTGCTACCACACCGGCTACATAATCTTCTAGTTTCATTTCCTTAACACTGTGGGTTTGGACCTCATATACCCTTAACACCGGCTCTTTTTTCTCGCCCTTACTGATTTTATCGGGGATTTTCGGCATTGGTTTTCTGGCTACATCAGGTTTTTTAATACATCCCATCGTAATAATTACTACCAAAGTGAATATCAAAACCACTACTATTAGATTTTTATTCATGAAGTGCCTCCTAATTATTTTTAGGTGTACTATTTCTACATTACGAATGATTTCTAAACTAAAATCAAAAACCTAAAAGGAAGTCTTGGTTTTAGTATGAGTTATAAAAAATAAATAATTCCACTTTATTATAATTCACTTTGGTGTAGAGGCTCCTTCGCAAAACCTTAGGCAGTCCTGGTGAGACAATGTGAAAAAAAAGCACGCCATCCTTGGCGCGCTTTGAAAAAGGGGATTCATTTTTATTTGTTAACACTGTCTTTCAAGGCTTTACCTGCTCTGAAGGCCGGAACGGTAGCCGCTGGAATGTCAATTTCCTCACCTGTCTGAGGATTTCTGCCCTTTCTTGCGCTCCTTTCCCGAACCTCAAATGTGCCAAATCCAACCAGTTGAACTCTGTCCCCTTCCATAAGGGCTTCTTCCACTGCTTTAGTGAAAGCATTCAGTGCTTTTTCAGAATCTTTTTTTGTCATCCCACTTTTTTCGGCCATAACAGAAATAAGTTCAGCTTTATTCACTTGATTCCCTCCCTGATAATAATTCATTGCATATAGACTATTCTCCACTTATTGACAAAATCCTTCTTTCCCTAAAAATAATTACAACTATTTTTCTCGGCTTTTGCTTTGCTGCCATAATATATCCATATCATGTAGATTCATATCCCTTAAATTTTTGTCGGATTTTGCTGCTTCTGTCTCAACAAAACTAAACCTTCGGATGAATTTTTTTATAGCATCATTTAAGGCAAGTTCTGGCTCCACCTCTAGAAAGCGTGCCACATTTACACAGGCAAAAATCAAATCACCTATTTCCTCTCTTATTTTGTCACTGTTTCCCGTATTATATACCTCTTTGAGCTCATCCAACTCTTCACTTACTTTTTTTAATGCACCAGTTATATTATCCCAATCAAAACCTACACGTGCAGCTTTTTCTTGAACCTTAAGAGCCTTCATCAAAGCTGGTAAGGTTTTAGGCAAATTTTGCATGCTCTGTGCTTCGGTTTTTAAATCCTTTTCTTGTCTCTTGATATCTTCCCAATTCTCTAGCACTTCATCCGTCCCATTTACGACAATATCACTGAAAATATGGGGGTGTCGCCGTATCATTTTTTCGCAAATTCCACTTATGACATCACTCACATCAAAGGCATTTTTTTCATGCCCAATATGGCTGTGAAATACAATTTGCAGTAAAAGATCACCTAATTCTTCAACTAAGTCTTTTGTATTATTTCTATCAATGGCATCAACCACCTCATAGGCTTCTTCTATGAGAAAAGGCCTTAGAGTCCTGTGAGTCTGGCGCTTGTCCCAAGGACAACCAGGTTCACCCCGAAGTTTTGCCATTATCTTCACTAAATCATCTAATGTATATTTTGGCAATCATCTTTACCTCCTAAAAACTCCAAACTTGTCCAAAAACATAACAATTTTGTAACCACCTGGCAATAATTCTAAATCGTTTTTTCTAAAACCCCCAATATATAAAAGCACTATAGTGTATATAATCGCTCCTAAAGTTATTGCAAGCACAGTTGCTTGGTTTTGTGCAAAACTGAGGCTTATGAATTTCCTATGTGCAAAACCAACACTAATTCCCATAAGTCCTGCGACAAGAGTAGGTTTAAACACAAAGTATTTCAAGTTTATCGCTAGATTCGTCCAGTGGACTACTGCTATAGTGTTTAATATCGCCGGTATAAAATAGCCAATAACAGTTCCCAAAGCTGCTCCTTTTATATTAATACTGGGAATCCCTGTGAGAAAATAATTTATAAAGATTTTTGCAACTGCCCCTATAAGCATGTTTTTCACTGGAACCATGGTTTTGCCGATACCTTGTAAAATTCCCGTCGTAGTCTGAGTAAGGGCTAAAAATACAACTCCCCATGCCAAGACCGCTAGCGAAATTCCTGCTTCAGCATTACTATAAAGTAATTCTGTTATCGGCTTAGCCAAAACATACATGCCAACGGCCGCCGGCAAGCCAAATATCACACTCATTCTCATACCGGTTTCAGCTCTTGTAGCTACCATTTGCCTGTTATCCAAAGCCATTGCCTCGGAAATAGCAGGCACTAGACTGACAGAAAGTGCAGTTGTCATAACAACCGGCAAATTGATCAGTGGGGCAGCCATCCCTGTAAGCTGTCCAAAAAGTTCAGTTGCTCGCTTAACGGAAAAACCCGCTCCTTGCAGTCTACTACTTACAATAGCCGCATCTGCCATGTTCATAAAAGGGCTTATAAGCCCCCCAAGTGTTATTGGTATGGCGAAGGAAAACAGGCGAGTAGTAATATGTATCGGACTTTCCAAATATCTGCTCTTGTCATGTTTCGCCTTCTGTGTCAATGACTTTTTTCTATTATAGTACATATAAATGAGCACAATAAGACCGGATATTGCACCTATTACCGGCCCAAAGGCGGCTCCGGCAGCGGCATATTCTACACCATATGGTAATAAAAGTCCTGCAAGAAAGAATACGGCCAAAACCCTACCTATTTGCTCTACCACCTGGGATACAGCTGAAGGAATCATATCCTGCAAACCTTGAAAAAAACCCCGAAAACACGACATGATTGAAACAAAAAAAATTGCAGGTGCAATACTTATAATTGAATAGAAAGCCTTAGGGTTTTGGTAAACTTTTGTGGATAACTGTCCTGCCCCTAGTACCAGGATAATTGTCAGGGCCAACCCAACAATGGCTAACACAGCCAAAGATACTTTAAATATCCGGTATGCATTTTTGTGCCTACTGAGAGCAACATCCTCAGACACCATTTTTGAAATTGCCGTAGGAAGGCCGGCAGTAGATATTGAGAGCAGGATTAAATATATGGGATAAGCCATTTGGTAAAGACCCATTCCCTCATCTTTTATTAAACGGGCTAGAGGAATACGGTATATGGCACCTAAAATCTTTACCAAAAATCCCGCCACTGTCAAAATTATAGCACCTTTTAAAAATGAATCCCTTTTATCCGCCAAAAAACGTCCGCCTTTCTTCTAAAACTCTTTGTCTATTATATTCTATTACATTGCCGGTAGCAATATTTTCTAAAATAAATTTTTATATTCACGTGAAGGAAACTGAAACTCAGTTCGATTTGTATATGTGTATGCACGTATGCAGCTGTTTAGTGTAAGATTGTATGAAAATAGTATTATAATGGAGCTATTGTTATCATTTGACCAAATATGAGATCTTTCTATCCTCGTAAAATCAAAACAAGTGTTGTATAATGGTTGGAAATATATTTTTTAAATCGGAGGTTATGTTTATGAACGACTTGATCTTTACAGGTCTTCACAACATTAAAAACGTCTATAGAAATCTTTCAATCCCACTGTTGGTTGAAAAAGCGTTAAGCAGGAAAGAAGGCCTTTTAACAGAAACCGGTGCTCTCAATGTTTTCACAGGGAAATATACTGGTCGCTCACCTCATGATAAATTCATTGTAAATGAACCCTCTGTACATGATAAAATATGGTGGGAAAATAATAAGCGTTTTTCAAAAGCAAGTTTTTATAAATTACTGCACCGGCTCTTAGCTTACTTACAAAATAGAGACGTATTTGTCTTTGACGGTTTTGTAGGTGCAGATCCAAAGTACAGTTTATCACTTC
>CAYMGK010000006.1:15008-23585 GCA_964389965.1 uncultured Clostridia bacterium
AAAATAATAAATCCATCGATGAAAGAGATTTCAAAAATCTGTTAAAAAAGCTCTTGGCTTATTTTCAAAATCGCGATATTTTCGTATTTGACGGTTTTGCCGGCGCTGATGCGGAATATAGGTTGCCACTTCGCTGTATTAATGAATATGCATACCAAGGTCTTTTCTGCAACCAACTATTTATTGGTCCCACTCAGGAGGCACTGGAAGATTTTAAGCCGGGTTTTACCGTTATAAGTGCTCCTGGTTTTAAAGCTGATCCAGAAACCGATAATGTTCACTCAGAGGCTTTCATTATTATTAGTTTCGAAAGGAAACTGGTGATAATTGGTGGTAGCAAATATGCCGGTGAAATAAAAAAATCTGTGTTTTCCGTAATGAATTATTTGATGCCTCGGAAGGGTGTGCTTCCAATGCATTGCTCTGCAAATGTAGGGGAAGATAGTTCCACCGCACTGTTTTTCGGACTTTCCGGCACAGGAAAAACTACTTTATCCGCTGACCCACACCGTAACTTCATAGGGGACGATGCCCACGGGTGGTCAGATAAAGGGATTTTTAACTTCGAGGGTGGATGCTATGCAAAGTGTATTGACCTAACCCGTGAAAGAGAGCCCCAAATATTTGATGCTTTAAAATTCGGTTCAGTTTTAGAAAATGTCGTTATAGACAGGAAAACCAGGATTCCAAATTATCACAGTGATGAGATAACAGAAAACACCCGAGCAGCTTACCCAGTAGAATTTATTCCTGATGCGGTCATTCCAAGTATTGGAAAGCATCCTAAAACAGTCATCTTTTTGACAGCCGATGCTTTCGGGGTGCTGCCACCTATAGCAAAATTAGACAGAAAACAAGCTATGTATTATTTTATTTCCGGCTATACGAGCAAACTTGCCGGCACTGAAAGGGGAATCACAGAACCCCAGGCTACTTTTTCTGCATGTTTTGGTGCCCCGTTTTTGCCTTTTTCACCTATGGTATATGGGGAATTACTTGGTGAAAAAATTGAAAAATATAATTCTGATGTATTTCTGGTAAATACAGGCTGGACCGGGGGGCCCTATGGTGTAGGGAATCGCATGAATTTGGAATGCACCCGTGCCATGATTAAAGCGGCATTAAATGGTTTTTTAAATTCCGTTGAATATGAACAAGACCCCATCTTTGGACTTAAGATCCCAAAAACCTGTCCCGGAATTCCTTCGGAAATCTTGAATCCAAAGAATACATGGGGCGATAAAACAGCCTACGATAAAACAGCTAATAAACTTGTAGGAAACTTCACCGAAAATATTGCCAAGTTTTCCGGTATTGAAAATGAAATTTTAGCATCAGGCCCCGGAAACAATAAGTAAAAGTAAAAAATAGCAGCTAAGCTGCTATTTTTTATTGTTCCATTTGCTTTGCCAAAAAGCCCGCCGCTGTTTCCGCTATTTTGACTTCAGTATCTCCCATGCTGATATTAAGATCTTTGGATAGCAGTATAACCGCACCTATTGGATCACCTTCGGCAATTATGGGGGAAATGGCTTGACTGGAATATTTGATTTTACCTTCTGCTTCATCTGTAGTAATTTGAACATATTCTTTCTCATTGGTTTTAGGTACAAGGACAGTTTTGCGCTCGTCCATAATTTTTTCAATGTCGGCACTTAGTGATTTATCCAAGTACTCCTTCTTCGGCGCTCCGGCAACGGCAATGATTACATCCCTGTCAGCAATACATGTGATATGATTTATAGAATCATGAAGTGAATCAGCATATTCCTTGGCGAAATCCCCCAGTTCTCCAATCGGAGAATATTTTTTTAGTATTACTTCCCCATCCCGATCAGTAAATATCTCAAGAGGGTCACCTTCACGAATTCTGAGGGTCCGACGAATTTCTTTGGGTATCACAACCCGGCCTAAATCATCAATGCGCCGAACGATTCCTGTTGCCTTCAATGATATAATCCCTCCTTAAAATTCTGGTTTTTTTTGCACATTTTTCTTTCACATATAGTATATAACACTGATAACGGTTCTATTCATTAAAGGCAACATAAGCCAAGCTATGATTCCTGTGTATAAAAGCCTACTGGAAGGAATTCCCACGCAAAAATAAGTCATAAATATTTTTCTATAGTGGCTTGTTTTCTCCATTTGTCCAAGTGCTTAGAAAATTCCTCGTCTTTTTTTGCATTTTTCAAATTTTTTGCTATGAGAGTTTTGGCATCTTCGAATCCTATTGATGTTCGCTCATCTGTAACTTTTATTATGTGATAACCGTCCTCTGTTTTGATAATATCACTTATTTCCCCCGGTTTTAACGCAAAAGCCACATCTTCAAACTCGGGTGGTATCGTCCCTTTAGCATAATACCCCAAATCCCCTCCTAAATCCTTAGAATCCAGGTCAATAGAATATTTTTTAGCTAAATCTACAAAATCGGCCTTGTTTTTAATTTCAGCCAAAATCTCTTTTGCCTTATTTTCCGTATCAACTAATATATGACTTACTCGTATTTCAGGTGTGGGAAGCTCAAACGTGGCCTTGTTCTCATCATAGTATTCCTTTATTTCTTTATCGTTAACCTTCACATGTGCAGTTAATTCTTCTTTTAATTGATTTATTATAAGCTGGTTTCTCACTTCGGCCTCAAAGGTCTCCCAACTAATACCCTGCTGTTTCAAATATGTTTCAAGTGCACCTCTGTCCCCATCCTTACCCCCATATAATTCTTCTAATTCACTTATAGCTTCTTTAAAATCACTTTCTTTTAACTTGATACCTTTGTTTGCCGCCTGTTGTAATATTAATTGATCTGTTACCAAAGACTCCAAAACTATTTCCTTAACTTCTTTAAGTATTTTTTTACCTTCAGATGTGGAAAAATTTTGGCCATTGGCTTCTAGTGCACTTTTAGCTTGAGTTACTTGTCGATCATAATCGGATTTTAGAATATATTCATCATTGACCCTACCTATAACCTCTATACCATCGACAGACTTACCCTCAGGGGTCTCAACTTTTTCTATGTTTTGACATCCCATCATAGCTATAGCAAGTATTAAAATAATTAGTATTAATTTACCGGTTCTCATAAAATCCCCCTTATTCAGAACAATGTAAGGCCTACATATATTATACAACACTACAGGATTCCTGCATAGTATTTATTTTTTCCAAAACCTTCTGTAACTTTACCAATAGCCTAACACTTTTGTAGCCCCCAACTTTTATTGCAATTGTAGGAGTCTCTGTGCCCATGATATTGATCTGCCTGTTAAAAAACGTCTTGATCCTTATTAATAGCTCCGGTGTTATTTTATCATTATTATCATGGAACTTTATGTTCAGTATATCATCTTGCTGTACGATGCTTGCTATACCTAATTTAGCTGCTAAAACCCTTATACGAGAAATCATGATTAAATTCCTTGTAGGTTCAGGAATAGCACCGAATCGGTCTTCTATTTCCTCTTCTAAATCATCAACCTCTTCTATAGTATCAACAGACGCTATTTTTCGATAGATTTCCATCTTCAATGCGGCAATATTTATATACTCATCTGAAATATAAGCATTAACGTCAAGTTCTAAGACGGGTTTTGGTTTTTCCTGTTCCAGTTTACCTTTGAGTTCCCTCACTTTTTCCGCTAAAAGTTTCGTATAAAGATCATATCCTATTGCCAACATATGGCCATGCTGTTCTGCACCAAGGATATTTCCTGCACCGCGAATTTCTAAATCTTTTAAAGCTATTTTAAACCCAGACCCAAATTCGGTAAATTCGCGAATAGCTGAAAGTCGCTTTTCCGCTGCCTCACTCAGTGCCCTGTCTTTTTTATATGTCAAATAGGCAAAAGCCTGCCGGTTTGACCGGCCCACTCTTCCCCTGAGTTGATAAAGCTGTGAAAGTCCCAGTTTATCAGCAAAAGTCACTATCAATGTATTGACATTTGGTATATCTAAACCCGTTTCTATTATAGTAGTGCATACAAGCACATCAAAATCATGCCCGTAAAATTCTAGCATTATTTCCTCAAGTTCATTTTCGTTCATTTGCCCGTGAGCTACAGCAATTCTCGCCTCTGGAATGAGTTTTTTTAACTTTTGGGCTTCTTCATGGATGCTTTGGATTCGGTTATGCACATAATACACCTGACCTTTTCGGGAGAGCTCTCTAATAACTGCGTCCCGAATGAGGGATTCGTTGTGTTCAACTACATATGTCTGGATGGGAAATCTATCCTCCGGTGGTGTCTCTATTATGCTCATATCCCTTACATCACTCATTGCCATGTGTAAAGTCCTAGGAATAGGTGTAGCTGATAGTGTAAGTACATCCACATTTTTTTTGAGCTGCTTTATCTTCTCCTTATGTGACACTCCAAACCTTTGCTCTTCATCCACTATTAAAAGTCCCAAATCTTTAAACACCACATCTTTTTGCAGTAGTCTGTGAGTGCCTATTATTATATCTATCCCTCCGGTTTTTAACTCCCTTAAAATGCGTCTTTGTTCTTTAGGTGATTTAAATCTACTTATAGTCTCAATTTTTATGGGAAACGCTTCAAACCGTTCAGAAAATGTATAAAAATGCTGTTCAGCTAAAATGGTAGTAGGCACTAGGACTGCCACTTGCTTATCGTCCATTACAGCTTTAAAGGCTGCCCTCATGGCAACCTCTGTTTTACCATATCCCACATCACCACATAGGAGGCGGTCCATAGGTTTTGCCCTTTCCATATCCCTTTTTACCTCTTCAATAGCTGCCAATTGATCCGGTGTTTCTTCATATGGGAACATATCCTGAAATTCCTTTTGCCATGGACTATCACTGGAAAAAACAAAACCATCCATAGATTGTCTTGTAGCATATAATTGTATTAATTCCTCGGCCATCTGTTTCACCGAATCTTTGGCCTTCTTTTTGATCCTTTTCCATTCATTGCCACCTAGTTTGTGGAGCCTTGGTACCTTTTCATCAGCACCAATATATTTTTGTATGAGATCTACTTGATTAGTTGGAATATATAGCTTATCACCACCGGCATATACCAGTGTAAAATAATCTTTTATATGACCGCCTACTTCAAGGGATTTAACTCCCATGTACTTTCCGATACCGTGAGTTATGTGTACAACATAATCCCCTGTATTCAGTTCCTGATAATCAGTGATTTTTTTACCTTTAGCCCTATGCTTAGGACGACTTTGCTGTTTTTTTGATCTCCCATAAATCTCAGAATCTGAGAAAATAGCCAGTCTGATTTCCGGATTATCAAAGCCCTGTGTTATTGAACCCGGCATTACAACAACTTGGCTTGGCTGTAGGGATTCATTACTTCCCGTAAACATACTGGTCTCTATGTTTTTTTCTCTTAGACTTCTCACCAGATGCTCCCCTCGTTCTGATGTGCCCGAAAGGAGTACTATTTTATATCCCCTGTGTTTGAGCCTTGAAATTTCTTTTGCTAAAAGATCAGGCTTTCCGTAAAACGGAGTCACTGACCGAAACTGAAAAGAGTGTAGACCACTTGGTTCAAAACCCGGATATATTTTAGGCAACATTGAAAAATAGATTGTCCTTGTGTTTTTTAACCTTTCTAATATCTCAAATGAATTGTAATAAATGTTTGCATGTGATGCCAGTATTTCACCTTTTTCCAATAGATTTTTATAAGTTTCCTCTGCTTCAAAAGCAGCATTTTTTAAAACTTCACCGATCTTACCCGGCTCTATTAATATAGATATGGATTTTTTCCCGAAGTAATCCATAATAGTGCAGAGCCGTGAATACAGGTGTGATATGTAGAGTTCCGCCATTTCAAAAGAAAGATCATTGGATAATTTTTCGACATGCTCCTCAACTTTTTCTGATAAATGATCGGCAAGCTCCACACGCCCGAGTGAATTTAGCACAGTCAATCTTTGTTTTAGTTCTTCAGCAATGGCAACAGAAGTGGTCTTAGCCGTGGCTTCATCATATACCACTTCACGAGCAGGGCTCACATACATATGGTCAAGTTTCCTTATTGAGCGCTGATCCTCAAGCAAAAACTCCCGAATAGAATCCACTTCTTCGTCAAAAAATTCTAAGCGATATGGATACTCACAGGTAAGTGGAAAAACATCAAAAATACCGCCGCGAACAGCAAATTGCCCTTTACCTTCAATCATTTCCACTCTTTCATAGCCCATTTCGGATAAATTTTTCGCCATGTCTTCTATTGAAACAATATCCCCAACTTTGAGAGATATGGTGAATTTTCTCATAACTTCTGGTTCAATCACTTTTGCAAGTAGGGCCTGAACCGGTGCTACTACAACAGTAGGTCTCTTTAGTAGCAAATTTTCCATTACTTTTAGGCGCTGCGCAGTGGATTCCTGACTGCGTGCTGCAATTTCATATGGTAGGACTGAACTTGTAGGAAAAAAGACAACCTCATCCGGATTTAAAAAAAACGAAAGATCTTCTGTGAGTTTCTTGGCCTCAAGTGAATCTGCAGTGACAACTAAAATCTGTGGTGCAGCCTTGACCCTTAATGCGGCCACAAGATATGCCCTTTGAGAGTCCGAGATTCCATAGCCGAGTAACTGAGATTCACCATATCTTATTTTTTTAAGCAATTTCCGGAATTCCGATATTTCTCCACTCATCTCTAAAAGCTTCTTCATCAATATACTCCTATTTGAAATAAATGTTATGATCCTTAATTTAAATACCAAAAAGCCCTCCTAAGAGTTGATAAGGGCCAACTACTGATTTATTATACCCTAACTGTATAACTATATCAATTCACTTAATCCATTTAATACCATCACATTCAGTCCATTTAATACCATCGCATTTCCCTTTAAGTCATCATAGATTTTACTAGAAGGCCCCTATGCATCGGAATCATTTCTATGAACTTTTTTCCGATATAATATTTCAGTGCCATCCTCTATTCTCACATAATTCGTTTCCTGTTTAAGTACTTTGTCCACAGTTTCTATATCAAAACTTGCACCCTTGATATTACCCCCTATATTTGGATAATCCCTCTTTTTACATTCATTATTCGATTTTCCTAACTTTATGCCACCGTAAAGTGAGTTTATCCAGCGGATGACTGCTATTTCGTATATTTCTGAAAGCAAAGCACACTTTCCTCTAGAAAAAATATCTTCCGCACTTTTAATTATAATTTCCTCAATATCTACATGTTTTTTATCGTTTGCACGAATCCCTATATTAGTTTGTATCACTTTGACTTTTCTAAAATTCAAAACAAGATCCCTTTTTACCGATTTGCTTGACCAAGATTGAACAAAAGAACGGCTCACAGGACTTTGGGGGACTATATTTACTACTTGAAACCCGGCTTTTCCGCATGCCCTTAAAAGAGTCTCCCATATTCGCGTATCTTTATTGTTAAATGTAACAGAAAGCCATCGATCTGGTTTTAAAACACGATAAATCTCGCAAAATGATTTTGTAAGCATGTTTTCAAAATCATCATCTTTTTTACCCTGAAAATTATTGATCGTTATCTCATCTTCCACAAAATCGTGGTTCATTTTAAGCCACGAGCGCCACAAATAAGTAAGCTCAAAATATTGGATGCTTCCACCATAGGGTGGATCAGTAAAACAATAATCTATACTCTCATCAGGTATTTCTGTAAGGTCATGAGCTGGTCCATTTAATTTCATAAAAGTCCCGCCTGAGACAAGCCTATTAAAGTCATCTGCAGATTTGAAGTAATCTCTTATAAGTTGATTGGTTTCTAGCTTGCCTTTATATACTCCCCAATGCCATTTCACCCGGTTTTCGAATCTTACCCAAACATTTTCCTCAATCCAGTCACCCATACAGTAGTAAGAATTAGCGGACATGGGCCTTAGAGCCTCACTTTTGAGTTTACTTGTGTGAAGCAATGTGTTTGAAAAAGCCAGTAGCATTATTTGTTTTATATCATAGTCAGTGATTTTTTGTATTTCATGGTGTAGTAGTGAAAGTGCAATTAAATTTCGGCGAGTAAATAACTGGTCTATACGATGTATATCGGCGTTTTTCAGCCGCATAGTTTCTTTGCCATCGGGAAATGTGTTTTTAGGTATCCAATAAGGCACTTTTTTACTTTCAATTGACTTTATAAAAGCCTTTTCTTCAGGTGAGAGTTGTCTGCGTACATGTCCACTTCGGCCATGGCCTTTACTGCATCTTGCCTCAACAATCCACTTGTTTTTAAGGGCAGGCCCTCTAACAAGATGTTTTGAATAAAGGGGTGCACCACATTCGGGACAGGGCTTAATCAATTGATACATACACATAATCCTATTTCTCAACTTTGTTCTTATTCTTCCAAACTCTTGGTCAAACCTCTTTAGATCTACAGGAGAGCAACATATATTTCGTGCAATAAAAGTAGCCATAGGGTTTAAATCATTGAGCACGGTTTTTCTCCTGTGTATCAGTGCTTCACATCCCACTACACCACTGCCACAAAAGGGGTCAAGCACTATTTCGCCTTCTTTTGTAAAGTGTTTTATATATTCAGCTACTACATACCAGGGTTTAGCCGCCCAGTACTTATGCAT
>CAYMGK010000007.1:0-7856 GCA_964389965.1 uncultured Clostridia bacterium
TTCCATTTCGGCCCATGCCACATTATTGTATTCAATTAGAAGCCTGTCAAGGTAGTATTTTTTGTCAATACTATGTTTGAAAATACCTTCTTTTAAGCCCCACCGGTCCAAAGATTCTATAATTGAAGTGCCCAAGGCCTCATCTTCACACCTAACCTCGATATCCCAAATAAAAAGCGAGATAATACAAATTGCCATTACGAAAATCAAAACACCAAATAAAAATGCCTTTCGTTTTTTTAACCTAATAATTATAAAGAAAAGGCCCGCCCGCTGAAGAATATGAACTCGACTACGAGTCTTTTTTGCTAAACGGGCAAGTTTAAAAAAATCTCTTACATTTACTTTGACTATTAACTCATTACTGTTTTTGCGTTCAATATCCCATAAGTAAATTTTTTTTAAAGCGGCAGAATTTAGCAGTCTTTCACCATATTCACCTGTAATTTTAATAATAACATAACCTGTGAGACAATTCCATAGCCTTATAAGTAACATCACACTGCCCCCTATACATCATTCCTCGAATTCGATTGCCATAATACTACCTTCTACTGATATTTCGTCAGTTAAAATGGTTTTTATAAAAAGGCCTTTTCCTTTTATACATACAATTCCAACTGATGTATTCACTTTCACCCAATTAGAATTATATTCGATGATGCCTTTGTGGTTTTCTACAAATGCTGCGATTCTACCTGTAACTGTTACTTTAGGAACATTTAAAACAATATCTTTAGGTAAATCCAATGCATCCGATATTTTTCGCTTTAGATTTTCATTCACAGCAAAAGCCCCTTTTTTTACATATTTATTTAAAATTTATTCAACTACACTAGGTTTAATTACTAAAAGAATCGCCGGAATCCCCAAGTTCAACAGTGTGCGCACTTTAATCAACTTTTATCAGATAAGCAAAAAAAAACGAGTTATAAAATAACCCGCATTTTTTAATAAATCTATATGGCTCGTCCGGAGTTTAGTGTAATCTAGCGCCTCCTATGCATGAGTGCCCTCGGTGGGGACAGTATTTCTTTAAATACAATGCCCCGAAGTATATCTTCTTGATTGAAAAATCCCGAAGTCTTAAGTTCTGGTTCTGGTTCTGGTTCAGATTCAGGTTCAGGTTTAAATTCATGCTGTAGCTTGTCAGGTCCGGATAAGATTGGTTTGCGTAAATGCCTTTTCTCCTCCACAACTTTTGTTTTTTTTACTTGTGGTAGTGGATATTCATCACTAGTGACAGGCCTTTTGGGCATTGAAGGTGCCTGGGTTTTTGGAGATTGTAGCAATCGCCTGAATGCCGAGCGTATAACAAGGATAATGATAAGGGCAATGATGTTTCCCATCTAATCACCTACTTTAATCCTGTTTTTCGTTAATATCATCTTTTGGCCCTATTTTGGAAATAGAGTCTCGCATCTGGGTGTCTGCCATAATATTTTTCATATTGTAATAGTCCATAACTCCCAATTTCCCTTGCCTTAGTGCTTCTGACATAGCCTTAGGCACTTCTGCTTCAGATTCAACTACCTTTGCCCTCATCTCTTGAACCATTGCCTTCATTTCCTGTTCCTTTGCTACAGCCATTGCACGGCGTTCTTCTGCACGGGCTTGGGCTATCCGCTTATCTGCCTCAGCCTGGTCAGTTTGCAGTTGCGCCCCTATATTTCTACCTACATCAACATCAGCTATATCAATAGATAAAATTTCAAAAGCAGTTCCAGCATCAAGACCTTTATTTAAAACTGTGCGAGAAATGGAATCAGGGTTTTCCAAAACCGCTTTATGGCTTTCAGAAGAACCCACTGTTGTTACAATACCTTCACCAACTCGAGCAATAATTGTCTCCTCACCGGCACCACCTACAAGACGATCAATATTTGCTCTTACTGTTACCCGAGCCTTTGCCATCACTTCAATACCATCTATTGCCACTGCGGCAACAACCGGTGTTTCTATAACTTTTGGATTTACACTCATTTGAACAGCTTCAAGCACATTTCGGCCTGCAAGGTCTATTGCCGCAGCCCTTTCAAAACTCAAGGGGATCTCCGCCCTTTGGGCCGCAATAAGTGAGTTTATGACCCTATCTACATTACCACCTGCTAGGTAATGTGCTTCAAGTTTATTAACTCCCACATCTATCCCAGCTTTAACTGCTTTGATTAATGGACCTACAATTTTAGCAGGTGGTACCCGGCGAAGCCGCATACCTATTAAATTAAAAATCCCTATTTTTACTCCTGCCGCAAGTGCTGATATCCACAATCCCAATGGTACAAAGCTTAAAAGCACAGCCAGGGCAATGAAAATAAACGCAATAATCAAAGACAGACTTATAAGTTGTGGCATTATACATTCTCCTTTTCTTTGCTTTTTACTATGATCTTACTGCCCTCAACACGAATGACAACAATATCTGAACCAACCGGCACAAATTCGCCTTCAGTTAACACATCAATTTTTCTTTCATTTATAAGTGCAGCACCTGCAGGACGTAATGAGGTTATTGCCTTACCTTTCATCCCTAACAACCCACTTTCATCCTTATCCGATACCGTATAGCCTTCGGATTTTTCTTGTTTAACACCTAAAACAATCCTATCGAAAAATGGTGTCTTTATAAGGTACTTTACAAGTAAATATATTATAACTCCACTTACTACAAACGAAATCATAATAGGGACAAAGGCTTGTTCAGGACTAGGAAATGCCATTACTACACTCGCTATAATTGATAAAATTCCGCTTACCCCAAAAACACCAAACCCTGGAATAAACATTTCAATTACCAAAAGCAATAGACCAAGGATGAAAAGTCCCAGTACCCAGGATTTAGTGGCACCTACAATTAGATTACCACCAAAAAATAGGCCAAAAGCGATTAAAGCGATTATACCGGGAATACCGAAACCCGGTGTTAGGATTTCTGTAACCGCCCCAACAATGCCAATAGTTAACAGTACAGGGGCAATATACGGGTTCGTAGTAATATAGGCAATTCTTTCGGAAAAATTCATGGTTTGCTCTAATATTTTTATGTCATCTATTTCTTCTGTTATTGCCACCTTTTGAATGAGTTCTTCTAAATCTTCAACTTGTTCATCAATTAGACCTAAGTCAATGGCTTCAACAGTTGTAAGTGAAAGAATTTTACCTTTCTCTTTAACACCTTCGATAACTACATCAGCATCAGCCATTGCAGCCACCAGTTTCGGATCTCTGCCGGTTTTTTCAGCCGCCCCTCGCAGTGCCGAGGACCAGTATGCTATATACTTTTCTTCCTTTGGCCTAGTTTCGGCTGCACCTATCGTAGCCCCGGGAACAGCCATTAGCATTTCGGAAGATATGGCTATAATAACACCGGCAGAAGTCGCCTCACTGTTAATCAAGCCTATAGTAGGGATAGATGTTTTAAGAATGGCATTGCTCATTTGTATGGCCGAACCTACTTCACCACCGGGTGTATCTATTTCAAAAATCAAAGCCCGGGCATTCATTTTTTCCGCTTCACGTATACTTCTGATTACAAAAGCGGTAAGGCCCCTACTTACTACACCTTTAATAGGAATCACATGAATATTTTCCGGAGATTCCAACCTATTTTCAGCTAAACATTGTACCGAAGAATTAAAAATCAAAAATATTAAAATGATCATAATCAGAACTTTATTACTCTTCATGTTACTCTCTCCAATCCCATACACCCTGTAGGGATAATTTATAGATTTTATTATATACATAGTATATATAAATATCCATTAAGTGTTACTAAAGAGCTTGGCATTCGAATGCCAAGCTCTTTAGTTAGCGTAAGATATTTTTGCTAGCTTACTTACAAGTTGGCCCTTAGCCCACCCTTTCATTAACTTGTCAATATAGCTTATATCATTTACAATTTTTCGCTTCGAAGGGGCGACTTTTATCATCTATATTGTCATTGTTTAATACCTGCGTCTCCTTCTTTTTCGGGCTGCTTCAGATTTTTTCTTGCGCCTTACACTAGGTTTTTCATAGTGCTCCCTTTTTCTCGCTTCTGAGAGCACTCCCGACCTTTGACATTTTCTTTTAAACCTACGAAGCGCATTGTCCAATGATTCATTATCCCTTATTCTTACTTCTGACAATTATTATTCCCTCCCTCCACTACTCTTTCTTCTGTAGAAAGCCTTATTGTAACAACAAATTATTACAATTTGTCATAAGGCTAAAGTAGTCCATCCTCAACTCTATCCGGGAGGCCAAGTCATGAATCTTCCGCCTATTAGGTGGAAGTGCAAGTGATTAACAGTCTGACCCCCTTCCTTACCGGTATTTAGCACCAATCTAAAGCCTTTTTTATCAAGATTATTTTGTCGAACCAGTAGCTGTGCCACTTTGACAATTTGGTTTATCACAGCCACATCGTCTTTGTCAACTTCCATAATAGACGCAATATGTTTTTTTGGAATTATAAGGAGATGGATGGGTGCTTGGGGATCGGCATCTTTAAAAGCCATAATTTGTTCATCTTCATAGACTATTTCTGAAGGTATCTTTTTCTCTACTATTTTACAAAAAATACAGTCCATCAATTCCACCTCCCTTATCTCAGTATATTTTAAGTCTTAATTAGTGTTTATTCCACATTCGCAGGCTTATTTCCTTCTTTGAATAAATATTGATCTTTTATTTCACCTAATATAAAGTCCCTTGTATTCTTGTTTAGTCTTACAGATACTATTTTATTACAAAGATTTCGGGTGGATTTTACTTCAACTGCAATATAATTTTTCGTAAAACCTTCATAGATATTTTTACGTTTTTCTTGTTCAAATAACACATCCTCTTCCATGCCTATGAATTTTTCCCTAAAATCCCGTTCAAGTCTTTCACTTAAAAGTATCAATTTGCGACTTCTATCTTTTTTTATATCCCCTCTAATTTGGTCGGGCAGCTTGGCAGCTAATGTCCCTTTTTTTGGGGAAAAAGGAAACACATGGAGTTTGGAGAATTTTAACTTACTAATAAAGCGCTCTGTTTTTCTAAACTCAGAATCCGATTCCCCAGGGAATCCAACAATAATATCTGTAGTTATAGATACATCCGGCATTATAGTGCGAATATGATTAATACGCTTTTGAAAGTCATCCGTCGTATATCTGCGGTTCATACGCTTAAGTATTGTATTACTACCACTCTGAAGAGGAATATGAAAATGACGGCAAAAGGCCCCTATCTTAGACACACCTTTTAGAAGATCATCAGTGAGTTCTAATGGCTCTATAGAACTTAATCTGACTCTTTCGATGCCATCAACTTGGGACACTTTTGAAATAACATCTAATAAAGAAGGTTGCCCTGTCTTAAAATCATATCCATAAAGGCCTAGGTGGATTCCTGTCAATACTATTTCTTTAAAACCTTGTTTGGAAAGGCAATCAGTCTCAGCAAGTATATTGTCTATATTCCTACTTCGAATTGGTCCACGTGCATAAGGGATTATACAATACGAACAGAACATATTGCAACCATCCTGTATTTTTAAAAAGGCCCTCGTCTTTTGACGGTGGCCTTTTGTGGCAATTTCTTCAAAAGTTCGCTGTTTCTTTATGTCATCAACAATAGTTACCGGTTTATCATCTGATTTTGTTTTTTCTACTAGATCTACAATTAAATGCCTATTGCTTGTTCCCATAACAACTGATACACCCGGTATAGCTAAAACTTGATCGGGTTTTAACTGGGAATAGCACCCAACAACTACAATCTCCGCTGATGGATTTTTTCTTATTGCTCTACGGGTAATCTGTCTGGATTTTCGTCCACTTTCATTGGTTATATCACAAGTGTTTATAACATATACATCCGCTTTGGTGTTAAAATCTACAATTTCATAACCTCTTTTTTCAAAGAGTTCAGCCATCGCAGCAGATTCATACTGGTTTACCTTACACCCTAGTGTGTAAAAGGCCACTTTTTTCGACATCATTATCCTCCTATATCACCGAGTTCATACATTATAATGTTACATACGGTAGTTGCTGCAGTTTCGGCCCTTAATATCCTAGGTCCTAGACTGACGGACACAGCCCCGGCAGCCTCGGCTTTCCGTATTTCATCTATTGTAAAACCACCTTCTGGCCCGATAAGTACGGCAATACTTGAAATGTCCTTATTGGTATTTTTCATTAGTTTTTTTAATGTGACTGTCTTTTCCTTTTCCCAGGCGATTATACTTAGATTATGTTTTTTTATTTCTTCAAGGCCCAAATCGAAGGTCAAAAGTCGCTCTACTTGCGGAATATCCATTCGCATACATTGTTTTGATGCTGTTTTGACAATTTTTTTCCAACGCCGAATTCGGTGTTCAATCTTTTTTGAAGTAAGTTTTACTATTGTCCTTTGAGTTGTAACCGGTATAAATCTACGTACACCTAACTCCGTACTTTTTTGTAATATCCAATCAAATTTTTCCCCTTTTACTAAACCCTGTATTAAAGTAATAAATGGTGCCATCCTTTTTACCTTGTGTTTCCCGACTATCTTCAACTCTATTTCTGTATTCCTATGGTCAACTCCTATAATCTCACCTAGGCTTTCCGTATCTCTTCCATCTGAAATCCTGATTTTATCACCGGGCTTGGTCCTAAGGACCCTTGCCAAGTGATGGGCATCCTCACCTGAAACCACTACATGATCATTTACAGCAAGTTTCCTGAACATAAAAAGCCTATACATTTCCAATCAACTACCAATCAACGCCTGAGTGGCAACTAGTGCAACCCATTCACCTTTTTCGAATTGATTAATTATGTCAAATCCGTTTTTACTTAGGGCTTCAACAACGGATAATTTTCTGTCCCTTATTATTCCCGATACTATAAAAATGCCTTTGTCCTTTAAATTCAGAGCAACATCCTTAGCCAAATCTATTATTACATCAGCTACAATATTAGCTACAATAATATTTGCTTTTATATCGATGTTTTGAAGTTTATCACCTTTTAAAGCCTGAATATAGGCATCAAGACCATTTCTTCGAATATTTTCCTTGGCAATTTTTACGGCGTTTTCTGCTTTATCTATAGCCAAAACTCGTTTTGCTCCTAGTTTACAACTGGCTATTGACAAAATTCCTGAACCACATCCAATATCAATTACTATCATACCTTTTTTTACGTACTTCTCTAAAATCTCAAGACATAGCGCTGTGGTCTCATGAGTGCCTGTCCCGAAAGCCATACCTGGGTCTAATTTTATAACAATGTCATTTGCCATGGGTGTATATATTTCCCATGAAGGTTGTATTACTATGTTTTTCCCTATATGGGTAGGTTTATAATGTTTTTTCCAAGATTCACTCCAATTGGTTTCAGAAATTGTAGTTAAAGCCACTTCACCTTTCCCTATATCGAGGCCATAGTTCGGAAGCTCTTTTATGCGATCGCGGATTACTTGAGTCCTTTCCGCTAAACTGCTGTCCTCAACTAAGTAGCCAGTAACCTGTGCTACCTCGTAGTCCAACCCCTCGGGAATATGGAGATAGTCCCATTTATTAGGGTCACATGGCCTAAGGTATATCTTGGGGTCTTCTATTACTACTCCGGCAACACCAGTTTCGTAAAAAATATTGGACACGGCCTCAATAGCTTCAGTTGTGGTCTTTACCTTGATTTCTACCCAATCCATTTACATCCTCCAGGTCATACACCAAAAGCATCTTTCATTTTTCCAAAAAGCCCTTTTGATGTTGGTTTTACATCTTCACCACTTATTTGAGCAAATTTCAGCAGTAATTCCCGCTGTTTTTCATTTAGATTTCTTGGTATAACTACATTTACTAGTACATGGATATCTCCACGCCCATATCC
>CAYMGK010000007.1:7866-19488 GCA_964389965.1 uncultured Clostridia bacterium
TTTAATGCGGAATCTGGTTCCCGGCTGTGTTCCTTCAGGTATCTTGAGCTTCACTTTTTCCTCAAGCGTAGGGATTTTTATCTCATCACCAATAGCTGCTTGAATGAAGGATATAGGCACCTCATAAATCAGATCATTGCCCTGTCTGGCAAAAAGTTTATGAGGTTTTACTTTAATAATGACATATAGATCACCCGGTGGACCACCCAATTCACCTGGTTCCCCTTCAGCACTCATTCGAAGTCTTGATCCAGTATCCACACCTGCAGGAATTTTTACTTTTAACTTGCGACCTATTTTGCTTTGACCCCGGCCGTGGCACTTCGGACACGGTTCTTTCACAATTTGACCACGACCACTGCAAGACCCACAGGTAGTCACATTTGTAAACTGCATTGGTCCCAGATTCTGAACTTTTCGCACCTGCCCGGTCCCACCACAGGTTGGACAGGTCTGAGGTCTGGTGCCTGGTTTAGACCCAGACCCACCACATCTTTTACAACTTTCCATTCGGAAAATTTCTATTTCTTTTTCCACACCAAAGGCGGCTTCTTCTAAAGTTATTTCTAAATCATATCTCAAATCTGCCCCACGGACAGGGCCCCTTTGTCTGCCTTGCCGACCAAAGCCACCACCAAACATATCGAAAATATCGTCAAAGAGGCCACCATTAAAGCCCCCAAAATTGCCGAATCCTCCAAAATTCCCTGCATCGAAATCCCCTTGACCAAACCCCGCATGACCGAATTGGTCATACCGGGCTCGTTTGTCAGGGTCCCTAAGAACTTCATAGGCCTCATTTATTTCTTTGAATTTTTCCGTGGCATTTTTATCACTTTTGTTTACATCAGGGTGGAATTTCCTGGCAAGCCTTCTGAAGGCTTTTTTTATTTCAGCTTCCGTAGCCTCTTTACTTACGCCCAAGACCTCATAATAATCTTTTTTTGCCAATCGGCATCACTCCATCTAAGTAGGCCTCATAAGAGCCGTTAATTCTTATCATCATCCACTACTTTATAATCAGCATCGACTACTTCTTCATCATTTTTATCTTTAGAAGGACCGGCTTGGTCAGGGCCAGGACCTGTGCCCGTAAACCCCTGCTGTTTACCGGGATCTTCTTGGGCGTCTGCCTTATATAATTTAGAAGATATGTCATAAAAGACTTTTGTCAAGTCATCAGTGGCTTTTTCGATTTTTTCAACATCATCCTGTTCTAGGGCAGCTTTTACTTTCTCAACCTCTTTTTTTATCATGTCTTCATCATTTTTATCTATTTTATCCTTTAAATCGGATAACATTTTTTCTGTTTGATAGACCATAGAATCGGCTTTGTTCCTCGCCTCAATTTTTTCTTGTTTCTTTTTATCTTCTTCAGCAAATTTCTCTGCGTCTTTAACCATTCTGTCTATTTCATCTTTTTTTAATCCGGAAGAAGACGTAATAGTTATTTTCTGTTCTTTTCCAGTACCCAAATCCTTTGCAGTTACATTTACTATTCCATTTTCATCTATATCAAATGTGACTTGAATTTGAGGTACACCTCTGGGCGCCGGCGGAATACCTGTCAATTGGAATCTCCCCAAAGTGATATTGTCTGAAGCCATGGAGCGCTCACCCTGGAGTACATGAATATCTACTGCTGTTTGGCTGTCAGCCGCCGTTGTGAAGATTTGGCTTTTCGAAGTGGGAATGGTTGTATTTCTTTCAATAAGTCGAGTGCAAACCCCGCCTAAAGTCTCGATACCTAATGAAAGCGGAGTGACATCAAGTAACACCACATCTTGGACTTCCCCTGCCAAAACACCCGCTTGAATGGCGGCACCAAGTGCAACGACCTCATCTGGGTTGACACCTTTGTGAGGCTCTTTACCAATGAAATTCTTTATGGCTTCCTGGACTGCAGGAATGCGTGTAGAGCCACCCACCAGTATAACCTTATCTATATCACCGGGCTTTAAACCCGCATCTGACAACGCTCGTTCCGTGGGTCCCATAGTTGCCTCTATCAAGTCCTGTGTCAGTTCTTCAAATTTGGCCCTAGTCAGTGTTGTGTCAAGATGTTTGGGACCACTTGTGTCGGCTGTGATAAACGGTAAGTTTAGATTCGTTGTCATTACACTTGAAAGTTCTATTTTTGCCTTTTCGGCCGCTTCTCTGAGTCTCTGTAGTGCCATTCTGTCTTTTCGAAGATCTATGCCATTTTCTTTTTTAAATTCATCTGCTACATAGTCCACAACACGCTGATCAAAATCATCTCCACCCAACCGATTATTACCACTAGTGGCCTTTACTTCAAAGACACCATCACCTAATTCAAGAATGGATATATCAAAAGTTCCACCACCTAGATCAAATACCAAAATAGTTTGATCATCACCTTTGTCAAGGCCGTAAGCCAAAGCGGATGCAGTAGGCTCATTTATTATTCTAAGTACTTCAAGACCTGCGATAGTGCCCGCATCTTTCGTGGCCTGACGCTGGCTGTCAGAAAAATACGCAGGCACAGTAATAACTGCTTTGGTTACCTTCTCTCCTAAAAAACTCTCCGCATCCTGTTTTAATTTTTGCAGAATCATTGAAGACATTTCCTGTGGTGTATACGTTTTGTCATCAATACTAACTCTGTAGTCAGTGCCCATATGCCTCTTAATGGATTGTATAGTTTTTTCTGGATTAGTTACAGCTTGGCGCTTCGCAAGCTGTCCCACTAAGCGCTCTCCTTCTTTAGTAAAAGCTACTACAGAAGGTGTTAGTCTTGAACCCTCCGCATTATTTATAATGGCGGGTTTACCACCCTCCATATAGGATACCACAGAGTTCGTAGTACCAAGGTCAATACTTATTACTTTACTCATGTAAATCACCTCTGTTAATTTTTAGCAATTTTAACCATACTGGGTCTGATAACTTTAGAATGATACATATAACCTTTGAGCATAACTTCCGCTACTGAGTCAGTCTCGTATTCATCACTTTCAACCACCATAACTGCATCATGGTAACTTGGGTCAAAAGGTTTTCCAAGTGCTTCGATTTCTTTTACTTCATATTTTTCAAGCATTTTTATAAATTGTTGGTAAATAAGTTCAACTCCTTTATGTAGGGCATCATCCTTTAACTTTGTTGATTCTAAAGCCCTTTCTAAATTGTCTATTATAGGCAAAATATCTTTCATCAACTCTTCATTTGCATAGAGATAAACATCATTTATTTTTTTTTGAGTTCTTTTTTTATAATTCTCAAAATCCGCCCGAGCCCTAAGCCATCGACTTTTATACTCATCAATTTCATTTTGTTTTTTTTCAATAATTTTCTCATAATCGATATGAGACTTCTGCTCATCAAGGGCTTCTTCAGGCTTAACTTTCTCTTCTGTATTTTGTGCCTGATCTGTGCCATTGCCGTCCATAGAAGTTTCGGATTTTTCGCTATAGCCATTGCTGTTTTGGCAAGTAAAAGCCTCCTCTGATTTTGTATTCAATAGATCGTATCTCCTTTCATTTAAAAGATTTATTTCATCATATATCGCTACAGCATTGCCGCTATAGTTTTTATCAATAAATCTGTCACCTGTTCAAGTGTCGAGATGACCTTGGAATACTTCATCCGGGTAGGACCCACAATTCCAAATATACCTAAGTCTTTCCCGTCTATACAAATATTTGAAGTCACTACACTGTAATCCTGTAATTCTATTACAGGGTTTTCATTTCCGATAGTCACAGTTATAGCATTGGGTTTGGAAATAGATTTAAGAGCTTTAATAATCAATTCACGCTGTTCAAGAAGTGAAAAGAAATTCTTTGCTTTTTCTACATCGCGAAACTCAGGATGATCAAGAATTTTTGAGCCGCCCATAGAAACAACACTGGTATTATCAGGCACATCACTGAGGTTCTTCAATAATATTTCTAGCAACAAGTTTAGTATTTCATCATATTCTATCATTTCATTTTTTATTGTATCGAGTTTTTCGCAGGTAATCTCTGAAAGTGCCTTGCCTGCAAGATTCGAATTTAATATATTGGTTACTCTTAAAAGGTCAGAATCATCAAAATCTTGTGGTATATCAATTATATGATGTGTTACTGTCCCAAAATTGGTGACTAGTATCAACAAACCTCTAGTCTCCTCTATTCGGTTAACTTGAATGTACTTTAATCGGCTTGACTCCAACTGAGGTCCCATAGTTATAGTTGTGTAACTAGTCAAACGCGATATGATTCTGGCGGCTTCTTTTGCCAATTGTTCAAACTCATTTATGCGTTTGCTAAACATTCGGTGTATCAACATCTGTTCATGCTTGTTAAGCCCTCTTGTTGGAAGTAAAAAATCCACATAAAATCTATAGCCCTTATTTGACGGCATACGGCCTGCAGAAGTATGGGGCTGTGACAGGTACCCGAGCTCCTCTAAATCCGCCATTTCATTTCTTATAGTAGCAGGGCTTATGCCTATGCGGTACTTGCGGGCTATGGTCCTAGAGCCTATAGGTTCAGCAGTTGCAATATAGTCATCAATTATCGCTGAAAGTATTTTTATCTTTCTTTCATCAAGCATCATGTTAAACACCTCTTTTTAGCACTCTCACACTCAGAGTGCTAAATCTACTTTAAAAAATATCACTAAGGGCATTATTTGTCAAGAATTTAAGGTAAAAATTCAACAAATACTGTATTGGCAAAATCAAGACCTCGAGTGGTTAATTTAATTCCCTTTGGATTTTCTTGCAAAAGCCCTTGCTTTTTTAACTTTTCTATTGCATTTCCGTGAGTTTGTGTAATTTTTTTATTAAATCGCCGATAGAAAGCCTGTTTATCTAAACCATCGAGCAAGCGCAATCCTAAAAAACAAAATTCCGCTTGTTGCTCGTCAATAGAAATGGTCTTGGCTTGCTCAATGGCATTATGAAATTCAGCAATGGATTTTATATATACAGGAATGGAGGGATAATTATTAAATCGCTTGTTATCAACAAATGAGTGGCTCCCTGCACCAATACCTAAATAATCTTTATAAGTCCAGTAAACTAGATTATGTCTTGACTCCTTATTTACTAAAGCAAAATTCGAAATCTCATAATGCTTATAATCATGGCATGTTAAGACTTCTATTGCCTTATAGTACATCAGGCGTTCATCTTTTTCCGTAGGAAGTGGAAGTTTTCCACTTCGTTTTCGCTTATGGAACTCCGTGCCAATTTCTACTGATAGGGCATAACAGGAGATATGTTCCGGCGAAAAAACTAGTAATTGGTTTAAACCGTATATAAAATCCTTTAGACTTTGGCCCGGCAGACCAAAAATTAAATCTACATTGATATTGTCAAATCCAACATCCCGAGCTGCTTTAAAACCAATTTCAAATTCTTTCACTGTGTGAATTCTACCCATGATTTCAAGTAGCCGGTCCTCATATGCCTGAAGTCCAAGACTAAGTCTATTAATCCCCAAAGTCTTCAACAGCAGGAGTTTTTCTTTATTCAAAGTTTCGGGATTGGCCTCTATAGTGATTTCTGCATTTGTGGCTATATCTATATTTTTGTGTAAACACTCAAAAAGGGAAGACAGTTGCCAACAATTCAAGATTGTAGGTGTACCTCCCCCTATGTAGACGGTTTCAGCCCTATATCCGCAATCCTTCAAACTTGAAATTTCCTTTTTAAGTGATATAAGATACTCAGGTATAAAATCTAAAGTTGTAACAGAGTTAAAATCACAATAATTACATTTTTTTATGCAAAAGGGTATATGGATGTATAAACCTATATTCTTCATAATTTACTAATCCATTTTTAAGACTGCCATAAAGGCTTCTTGGGGTAATTCCACATTGCCTATTTGACGCATTCTTTTTTTTCCTTCTTTTTGTTTTTCGAGTAATTTCCGTTTGCGCGTAATATCCCCACCATAACATTTGGCAAGGACATTCTTTCTTAGGGCTCTCACTGTTTCCCTAGCAATAATCTTTCCCCCTATAGATGCTTGAATTGGAACTTCAAACATATGTCTGGGTATAATATCTTTCAATTTTTCCGCAATCTGGCGGCCTCGATTGTACGCCTTATCCCTATGAACAATAAAGGAAAGAGCATCAACCACTTCACCATTTAACAAAATATCCAGCTTTTCCATTTCAGACTTTCTATATCCTACAGATTCATAATCAAGTGAAGCATAGCCCCGAGTCCCGGATTTCAATTGGTCAAATAGATCGTATATGATTTCAGAAAGGGGCATTTCATACCTTAAAATGACCCTTTTTTCATTAATATATTCCATGTCCTTCATCGTGCCACGTTTTTCCTGGCATAAATCCATAATTGTACCAATATATTCAGCAGGTGACATGATGGATGCCTCTACAAAAGGTTCTTCAATATATTCTATCTCAGCCGGGTCCGGAAAGTTAGTTGGATTGTCTACATAGACCTTATCCCCATCTGTCTTGTATATCTTGAAAATAACACTTGGAGCAGTTGTTATAAGATTTAAACCATACTCCCTTTCAAGCCTCTCTTGCACTATATCCATATGCAATAGGCCCAAAAAACCGCAGCGGAATCCAAAGCCCAAAGCCGCAGATGTTTCTGGTTCGAAGAACAATGAGGCATCACTGAGTTGAAGTCTACCTAAGGCTTCTTTTAAATTCTCGTATTCCTCACCTTCGGCTGGGTACATACCGCAAAAAACCGTCGGCACTGCCTTTTTATATCCTGGTAACGGTTTATCAGCCGGTTTTTTAGCATCAGTTACAGTATCACCGACCCTTGTATCAACTACATTTTTAATGCTTGCTATTAAATATCCCACTTCACCGGCTTTAAGTGATTTTACAGGTTGCATGTCAGGGTTAAAAATACCTATTTCTGTCACTTCAAAGGTTTTATTTGAAGACATCATTTTGATCATTTGCCCCGGTTTGATAGTGCCATCAATTACTCTAATAAAAGCCACAGCCCCTTTGTATGAATCATAAAGTGAATCAAAAATCAAGGCACGCAGTGGCAACTCAAATGAGCCCATAGGCGGGGGAACACGATTCACAATTGATTCAAGCACTTCCTGTATACCATGACCCATTTTAGCAGATACTGTTATTGCATTTACAGCATCAAGACCAATGATTTCTTCTATTTCCCGCCTCGCTTCGTCGGGATCGGCACTTGGAAGATCTATTTTATTGATAATCGGCACTATTTCCAAATCATTTTCAAGTGCAATATAAGTATTTGCAAGGGTCTGGGCTTCTATCCCTTGGCTTGCATCTACAACTAATAAGGCCCCCTCGCAAGCTGCAAGACTCCTAGAAACCTCATAAGTAAAATCTACATGCCCTGGTGTATCAATAAGGTTTAAAAGGTATTTTTCACCGTCTTTGGCCTTATATATCATTCTAGCCGCTTTGGCTTTTATGGTTATACCTCTTTCCTTTTCCAAATCCATTTTATCCAGTACCTGATCTTCCATTTTTCTTTGGGAAATGGTATTCGTGTATTCCAAAAGCCTGTCAGCCAGAGTGGATTTACCGTGATCAATATGGGCTATAATGCAAAAATTCCTGATTCTCTCCCTGGGTATTGACATTCTGTTCCTCCTCTAGGACCTTAACTTCAAATCAATTATACATATTTGTGGGTTTTTTATCAAGATTTAGAGTGTCTTTTAATACCACTTCAATGGGAATAATATAATTAAGTTCAAGGGTTTTTCCATTTATATTAAGAGTTATATGGCCCTTGTCAGCAGCTATATCTCCTATCTTGTAGTATCTATGAAATTTAATACTGTTTCCTAAAACAGTAAAGTCGTATATATTGTCATTAAGGACTACAAAATCGAAACTCTTTGGCCTTATGTCTAGGCCCATTACGCCATTCAAGCCTTTTTCTGCCACCCAAATACCTATGAATGTAAAAATTATAAATAAAATTAAAAGTTTTATAATGCAATTATTATTCATGATTTATCCTCTGTTTTAAATTATAGGTTTTTTATATTGATAATTCTCCTATCAAATCAGCCAACACCTTTGCAAATATTTTAGCTGAATTAAGCGATTCCTCCATAGTGTTACCATGACTTCCGATTTCGATCAATATGGCTTTGTTCGACACATGTTGGTTAAAGCGCTCATTTCTCAAATTTACACCACGGGATATTCCCGGATATTCCTGTTCCAATTTATCATTTAATAAATTAGCAAATTGATGATTTTCTTTCCAGTTAGGATGTGGAAAGGTTTTATCAGTCCCTATAACCAACATAAATCTTGAATAAGTAATGCCATTTATATTCACAGTGGTTATTTCCCGCGATTTCAATTGATCTGCAACAGGAGCATCTCTATGTAGATCAATGACTATTTTTATAGTGGGATTTTGCTTTAGGATTTGTTCTACGGTTTTTAATGAATTAGTATATGATGTCATATATGTTGGAATATCGTGGACAGTCTTATTGTGCATTGTTGGTATTCCAAGCCGGTTTAATTCATCTGCCAAGGCCATTCCGACTTTGGCAACACTATAGTTCAAATCCTCTGTATGATAAGTTTTGTCCCTGGGATTGTAATTATATTTTTCTGTAGGCATGTACGCCTCGGTTGTGTGAGTGTGGTAAATAAGGACCAGCGGTTTTTTAGATGCAACCTTTAGTCTTTCAACCTTATATTTTTCCATTTCATTTATTTTCGGTTGTGAAATATCTTTTTGAAGTTGAGTTTCATCACCGGTAATTTTCGGGTTTTGTGTGGTCTGTTTAATTCCCGGTGACATTGCCACCTGAATATCTAAAAGACTGAAAAGCGGCATATGTATGGCAAAGTAAGATTCGGGGTTTAATATATCCACATTTGTCAGCATCCGTGAGACGCCACTTGTTATGTTTTTTATATCTATTGTATGTTTTTTTTGACCATTAAAAGAATTTAAAGTGGGCAGGCTTATGTAAAACATTTTTTTAAACAGATTGTCGTCTATGCAATGTAAAAAATTCTGCCCGCTTCTGGACTGCAATATATCCACAGTTGATGTAACCCTTCGACTTACATGACTTTTCACAACGAAGACTAGCAGTAAAGCAATTAATGTAAAGATAAGTCCATATAACAAAAAGTGTTTTATTTTTGTCACTTTAGATTTTATCAAGTAGATCACATCCTCCCCACAAATATATTCAAGTAAATAAAAAATAATGAGGCAAAGATAGGCCTCATTATTGAAGAAAAGTACTTACTTCATCATATTGTATCCCAGGGTGCAAGGCCAGGTTTAAACCTCCGGCAAGGGTTTTGGCTGTATTATCTATTAAAGAATCTATTTCTTTCGGTGTGACAATCAATTGTCCTACAAAAGGCAGCATTATTTCACGAATAAGTTTATGTTTTTCTTCCTTATCAAGATCTTCCAAGAGTTTATAGAAATCACTGCCTTGCTTGGCTTGTCTGGCAAATTGACCGATGAGCATATCCAAAGTATCATTAGCCATGGTCGCTGCGTCAACGACTGTGGGCACTCCAATAGCGATAACCGGGACCCCCATATTTTCTTGAGTTATGCCCATTCGCTTGTTACCCACCCCTGAACCTGGGTAAACACCTGTATCCGCAATTTGTATAGTTGTGCTTATACGCTGCATACTTCGCGAAGCCAAGGCATCTATGGCTATTATCATATCAGGCTCTACTTTTTCAACCAAACCTCGTATAACATCACCGGTTTCTATTCCCGTTAAACCCAAAACACCAGGTGCAAGCGCACATACAGGGCGAATCCCTTTTTTCGCATTGAATTTCCCTGGCATATATTCTATCAAATGTCTTGTGACAATGAGTTTTTGCACCACCTTAGGCCCTAAAGAATCCGGCGTGACATTCCAGTTACCAAGACCTATGACGAGAATTGTAGCTTCAACAGGTATTTCAACCATTCTTTCCAGTTCATCGGCCATATTCATGCTAACTTCTTCCGTAAGTTCAGGATCTTTTTCCTTTAGTCTTGGCACTTCTATAGTGACATAGTACCCAATGGGCTTACCCATGGCTTTTGACCCTGATTCGTCTTTAACCCTGACCCTACTAATTGTCATTTCCTTGGATTCTTCGGTTTCCACCATCACTCCCGGTATTTCCTCTTTATCGATGTGTTCTCTTGCTTCTAAAGCCAGGTCTGTGCGTATATTTATATTTATTCATACTCACCTTCCTTTATCGCAGTTCAGTTGGAACAAATGCATCTATTAAACCAATAACTACTGATGCCAATAGTGCGCCCCACCAAGTTACACTCATAGTGGGCACCATAAATTGAGCAAAATATATTACTGCAGCTGCAGTAATAAAACCAACAATTCCTCTGTTTTGCGGTGATATGTTTTCCCCCAGTAGTGTTTCCACTATAAAACCTAAAATAGCAATTACAATAGCGGCAATAAGCGCACCTGTAAATCCCGCCACTTTAAAACCTGGTAACACAAAGCTTATCAACATCAATACTAGGGCAGATACTATGAATCTTATGACCATTCTTATCATTAAAAACACCTCCATTTATTTATCAGTATTATAGTAACCTCTAATTTTTTATAATATACTAGTGATTAAAATTTTCTTGCCCATAATTTCCTGCTTACTTGCATTTTAACCAATGAAGTGATAGAATATCCCTAGTATTTTAAGGGGGTGAACGGATTTTGGCAAATATTGCTTCAGCAAAAAAGCGCATACGCCAAGAGAGAAGGCGTACGCTTCGAAATAACAAAATAAAATTCCAAATAAGACATTCTATTAGAAAGTTTTTAGAAGATGTTGATGCAGCCGATTTTGATAGTATGCAAAACAGTTTTAAAAATGCCATAAAGGTAATTGACAAAGCCGCATCTAAAGGTGTTATTCACAAAAATGTTGCGGCACGTAAAAAGTCAAGCCTATACAAAAGTCTACCAAAAACAAACACCGCAGATTAAACAGCGCAAGCAAAGCTTTCGCTGTTTTTATTTATTTTTTTTATATAAAAAAACTAACTTGTTGTTGCTGTAGAAGTATAAGCAACATTTGTTATAAAGAACTCTAAACCGATTCGTTCTTGGATTTTCCCTCTTTTAATGTCCATATCAAGTTCTTGGCACAACTTCAAACACCATTTAAGCTCATCAACAGTAAAATTCTTTGATTGACTCAGTGCTTTTCTAATCACAAAAGGATGTAAACCGGATTTTTCCCTAATTTCCTTAAAGGGTAAATCTTCCATTGCCTTTACTGTCAGCAAATTCATCATATGTTTTGACACCATATAAAGTATAACTACGCCTTTTTCTCCCTGTTCCATCAAATGATTAATTATATTAATGGCCCCTATCGGATTTTTCATGCCTATATAATCCGTCATTTCAAATATATTGCTTTCCAAAGACCTATGAAAAATATCTGCTAAATCACTCTGCACTATCTTATCCTTTTCACCTAAGAAAGCCACTATTTTTTTTAGTTCATTGTCAGTTTGATATAAATCTCCAGTATATTCAGCAATGAAGTAGGCTTCCCTCAGATCTACGCTTTTACCGTAAAATCTTACCCTTTGTTGCACCCAAAACGCCTTGTCTTTTTGTGAAAGTGCTTTGA
>CAYMGK010000007.1:19498-22019 GCA_964389965.1 uncultured Clostridia bacterium
TAGCGATTTAATCTTCTTAAATATCTTTTTGCGCTTGTCAGCTTTTAAAGCAGTAAAAATAAGATAAGTGTGATTCGGTATTCTTCCCAATTCGTTTAAAAAATTATCCTGTATTTTTAAATCTTCTTTACTGCTCTTCCCACTTGCAAAAAAGCGCGCATCTTTCACTACTACAAGTTTTTTATCCACTACCATTGGCACAACACGGCATGCATTTAATATATCTTCATAGCTTACCGTTTTGCCGTTGAGTGGGATAAAATTAACTGTTTCCAAATAAGCAGGCACTAGTTTTCTTTTTAATTTATTGATTTCTTCTTGAATCAAAAATTTTTCTTCTCCAAAAAAAAGAATTAGATTTTTCATGATTAAATCTCTCCTGGAATTGTTGTATATATTTTTAGATTTCTATCGGAAATTTTAACACTTATCCCGCCGTCGAAATCCGTCCTGAAAATGGTTACACCATTTTCCTCTAATAAGTCAATTACTTGCCTTGAAGGATGACCAAAGGTATTATCTTCGCCTACCGAGATTATACCATATGACGGAGTTACATTTGACAAAAATGCAGAAGAAGTGGAAGTGTTGCTTCCATGATGCCCTACTTTTAAAATATTTGCCCTTATATCAAGCTCAGTATTAACTAGACTTTGCTCTCCATTATGTTCTAAATCACCTGTGAACAAAAAATCTACTCCTTTGTAATTCATTTTTAACACTACTGAACCATCATTGCTTGAACAGTATTGATGTGTATTTGTAATAGGGTTTAATACATCAAAAGTCACACCGTCAATCGTAAATTGATCCCCTTTGCAAACTTGCGTAGTTTTGATTTGCTTTTGTTGAGCAATCTGTAGCATTTCCTTATAAAGAGTACAATCTTCAGCAATGCCATATATTATATTTTTAACTTTCATAGATTTTAATATGGAAAGCAATCCTCCCGCATGATCTGCATCGAAATGTGTAAATACCATCACATCTATTTTACTTATCCCCTTTGAATACAGAAACGGTATTATCACATCATTGCCTATATCAAAATCACCACTATAATAGACCGGCATACCACCACCATCAATTAGAACAACCTTATTTCTTTTGGTTTTAACGAAAATAGAATCACCTTGCCCTACATCAAGGAATGTTACCTCAAAGCCTCGTGTGGAAAGTTTAACATTCAAAAAGGCGAGAAATAACAAAATTACTGCTAAAACCCTTCTATATTTTGTAACTATCTTGCTGAAATGTGGTAACAAATCAAATATTAACGCCAAAAATGTAAAATAAAGAATAATACTGAAAGGAGATAATGCAGGAATTATAACTGTTGCAAAGGGCATTTTTGAATTTATAAGGACAATCTTTTCAATAATTTTTAACAAAATACCCGGAACCTTTATAAGTACAGTGCCAATTGAAGTAGAGAAAAGACCAACAAACCCTGAAATCAGCCCACTTATCAATGCAATACTCACTAAAGGCACTACAAGGAGATTAGTGAAAAGACCAATTACTGAGATATTATGAAAATAATATGCTAAAATAGGACTTACTGCTAGCTGGGCTGACAATACGACTGCAATTGAACTCCCGATATATTTAGGAAGCCTCTCAAAAAATTTTTTTAAAGTGGTATAAAAAAGTATAATGCCAAGTACCGCTGCATAGGAGAGTTGAAAACTAACGGAAAAGAGAGTCAGTGGATTGAATGCTAACAAAATAGCGGCAGAAAGGCACAGATTATTTAAAGGGTCATTTTCCCTTCCAACAACCTTAGATAACATAAACACTATTATCATTATAGCTGCCCTGATAACCGAAGGGGACATGCCCGCCATTAAACTGTAGAATAAAATAGCGGCGGTACCCATGACAAATGAGTACATCCTAGACACCTGAAACCTATAAAAAACAAGCTCAAGTGCTCCGTATATAATACCTGTGTGGAGACCGGACACAGCCAAAACATGAGCAACACCGCTTTTTCGGACAGCTCTCATGGTCTCAACCGGTATATTGTCTTTTATACCCAAAACTATACCTATCATCAACGAAGATAATCCTTTAGGAAGCTGAGCCTCGTAAAAATCGGTGAGACGCTCTCTTAAATAAAATGCCCCTGATTTGAAGGGGTTGAGCCTTTGTCTGCCAATTCCCGTAATTTCCCGGGAAAACATTGTAGTTGATATACCTTTTTGTAAAAGATATGACCTGTAATCAAAACCGTTAGGGTTTCGACGGCTTTGTGGAAGTTTTAATTTTCCAGAAAATTTGATGACATCACCATACCTATAGATGGAACCTTTGCCGTCTGATGGAGTGGAAAGCCTGACCTTTCCCCTTATATGTTCATGGTCTTTCCCTTTTAGCACATATAGAGCCCTTACATCATAGGTGATCTTATCGTCCTTTATAATAGGAGCATCACTGATAATACCTACCAAGGTTTGCTGCTTATTTGCCAAGTCAACAATAGTTCCAGGAATCCTACTATACCGAAAATTATAGTAAA
>CAYMGK010000008.1:0-6808 GCA_964389965.1 uncultured Clostridia bacterium
GAAAACGGCGAATCTGAGATGGAGAGATATATATATCTTTATCAGAAGGTAAATAGTTTTCAATTCTCAAAAATCCATATCCATCGGGTAAAACTTCCAATACTCCTTCTGCAGAAACATGGCCCTTTTCATTGGCAGTTTCTATTATTTTTAAAATAAGTTCCCGCTTTCGATATTTATAATATCCCGGTATTTTGTTTTCTTTAGCTATTTCATGAAGTTGTGCAATGGTCTTTTTCTCCAGTTCAGTTATAAGCAAAATTTCACGTCCTTAATCAATTTTTTATTATTACATATATTTATTTGGAAATATTTATATTTAGAAAACATTTTTATATGTCGGAGGTTTATGGACAAGATTGAAATGAAAAAATACATAAGTGGAGCAAAATAGAAAAGAAATATAATAGAAAAGCCATTCTATAAAAATTATGTGTAATGACAGGAAAAATATTCATATTACGGAAATGCCAAGCTGATTGGCTAATTTTTAGCAGGAAATTCAAGATAGAATGTAGTCCCTTTTCCTTCCTTTGATTCTAAGTATATGTTGCCACCATTGTTGTTTACAATTCGCCTTGTTATATAAAGACCTAGGCCGGTCCCTTTTTCTTTCGTACTATAAAAGGAGTCAAAGATCCTGTTTATTTCTCCCTGTTTAATCCCGGTCCCTTGGTCTTTTATCTCTACACATGCCATCCCATTTGCTTTATATGTCCTAATGTTTAAAACTGCACCCTTTTTCATTGCTTCAATGGCGTTTTGGATGAGATTGATAAAAATTTGCATTAATTGATCTCGCTCAATTAAGATAACAAGGTCTTCCTCACTGTAACAAGTCTCACAAGTTATGCCACTTAGTTCAAAGCTACTTTGAAAAAATGTGATTGTCTCTGCAATCACTTTATTAATTGATATACAGTCTTCGCATTCAGTTTCATTTAGGGAATGCTTTCTGAATTGTGCTAAAAACCCATTGAGTAAGCTGTCCATTCTATCTAATTCAGATATTATTATATCAGCGTATTCCCTTCTTTTATCATCTTCACTGAGACTTTGCTGTAATATCTGTAAAAAACCCCTCATTGAAAAGAGCGGATTCCTTATCTCGTGAACATAGCTTGCAGCTATTTCCCTTTTAGCCAGTAAATTTTCATGTTGGGCCTTAAGTTCTTGTAATTCCTTTTGCTCTGTTAAATTCTTATATATTACCGAATAGCCTAATAAATTTTTTGAGTCTCTGATCACCGAGAAATTTACATCAAACTCATGGATACGATTATCTTCCTTTTTACCCTGAAATTCAATTATAAGTCGATGATTTCCTTCGCTTATATACAGAGGGGGTTTCTGCCTAATCATGTAAGTATCCTTTGTAAAATAATTTACGATGGAATTTACCGATTTTCTAGTACCAGGTCCCTTGTCAGTTCCCATTCACTTTTCCCTCCTGAAGCTATTTCGGCGGTTCGTATTTCAACCAAATGGTCCCTAAATTCATAGATATCAAAGGGTTTAGTGAAAAAACCTAAAGCGCCTTTTTTAACGGCCCTATCTACGTAATCTATATTTTGAAAACCCGAAATAAATACCACCTTTATATCTGTTTTGACTTTTTTGAGTTTAGATAAAAGGTCAAACCCATTTATTTCAGGTAGGTTTATATCAAGCACGACAATATCAGGCCATTCACGCTTGGTTGTTTCAATAGCCTCTGTATGACCTGAGGCTGCAAACACCGAAAAACCTGAGTCTGACAATACTTCTTTTAACATTTCTTTTATCCAATATTGGTCATCAACGACCAAAACCTTGAAGTTTTTCATGGAATCAACTCCACTCAAAACAAAAACTCATTCGAAAACAGTAATATCGTGAATTGTTTCGGCTACAAACACACCATCCTCGTATTGACCTATAATTACAACTGTATTACCCTCATCAATTCTCTTTATCCTTATATCATTGCCGTCTCTAAGTATCAAGGTGTTATTTGTATAATGTATTTGCCGTTCTTTTTTTGTGCCATCATCATTTTCCACATCAACCGCTATAACTTGGAATTTATCATTTATATTGACCACCTTGCCCACTATAACCTCTTTTGCCTCTTGCACTGTAACATCTATACTTATTGCCTCATCATTTTCAATTTCCATATCTAAATAATTGCCGAAGCGAATATCCGTTGCTTCAATTCGCTTTCTATTTTTAGTTATTTTTGTGTCCCGTGTAATCATAATCACATGTTCTTTATTTTTATCATCCATAATAGTGACGCTAATAGTATCGGCAAATTTAATGGTCTTTACGGTGCCACTTATATCCTGTTTGACACTTTTTGCAATAATCTCTTCTGCTACATTGTATCTTAGGGAAAGTGTTACATCATCACCTTTTTTAAGATCTTTCACATCTGCTCTTTTATTATTTTTACGTATAGTCACATCTTTATCAAGTCCATAGTCAGCTATTCTGCCATCATCATCCTTTATGGTAATTATGGGATTTTTCGCAGCTAAGGTGATATCTACCAATGTACCTGTAATTTTCCTTATAGCACTTTCCGCTTCAATTCTTTCTATCTTACTTCCAGATACTGTAGCAGTAACTACATCTCCTATATTCAACTGATAAAACTCACACAATTTACCGTCTTTATATATCTTTACACCTGTTGTGATAGGATAACTTTCATCTCTTTCCCTTTCTTGGTCCTCAATAGTAAGAGTATCTGTGTAAATATTCACTGCTCTTATTATCCCTTTCACAACTTTGTCAATACCTTTCACATCAATCCGTTCTATATCACTATCTTGGATTCTAAGTTCAACTGATTGACCCTTAGTCAATTCATATACAGAAGCTACCTTACCGTCAATGTATACCCTTGTCTGATTTTTTATATTATAAGCTTTTTCTTTGCCGTCATCTGCTTTGATTGTCAAAACACTTCGAATAAGGTTTAATTCTTCTATTGTCCCTTGAACTACATCATCAGTGCCAGGAGATGCCGCATCTAATGTGATATCAATATATTGAGCTCTTGATCCACTTGTAGCAATGATGTTGGCAAATTCGCCACGATTTATATCCTTTAATTGGATCTTAGATAGATTCCCATCTGCATCTTCCCTGTAAATCAAAGTGCTATTTAAATCTACATTGTAAGTCTTAAGACTATTATCGGAAAGTCTTATTTCAATTGAAGGTAAAAGCACCGAATCTACATCTTGGACTACACCACTTGTGATATTGTGTGCTTTAATGAGTTTCGACAGGTTATGAAGCACTGTGGCCATTTGGGCTCGAGTGAAATTATCATTGGGTTTGAAACTATTATCTGGAAAACCTTTCATTATATTTTTTTCAACAGCTATATCAACATATGGCCTGGCCTCAGGTTCTATCATATATCCATCTGTGAAACCTAAGGATACACTAATACTCTTGCGGTCTTCAGCTTCTTGCCCAAGGCCAATAGCCTTTACTGCAAAAACTGCTACTTCGAAACGTTTAGCAGCATCTGCCGGCCTAAAGTTTTCAAAGTCCTTTCCAGTTACTATATCCTTTTCTATAGCTAGTGCGATATACTCCCTAGCCCAAGGCATTACAGATTCGGCCTTTGGAAAATTCAAAGGTAATTTCTTTCCACTTGCTTGACTTTCCCACCCCATTAATCTTATCAACATTGTGATGAGTTGTTCCCTTGTAACTGAATCATCAGGACCATAGCTAGTATCCGTCATACCTTTTACAACCCCGGCTAGGTTCATTTTCTCTATATAAGGTCTAACCCAATCGTACCTTGATGGAGTTATGTCCGTAAAACTTGCAGCTATGACCTGTGTTGAACCAAAAGCTATTAGAAGTACTGATATCAGAAGCATTGTTGATATTTTTTTTATTGTTTTACCACTCATGAATTTTCCCTCCGCCGAAACGTAATAAATCATATAGTTAAAGTATTCTACAAATGCAGGTATTTCTCCTCTTTTTTAAGAAAAAAATCCCTTGAATTTGTTGCCGATAGTTTGTTTTGCCACAATTAAGTACAAGTGCTATAATTAAAACAGTTTTAAAGGGCTAATGGGGGAGGTTGAAACTTTGAGGAAGGTCTTGGCTTTAGTAGCTGCAAAAATCACTATAGGTTTAGTAAAAATTATGGGCCGCAAAGGCACGAACATAGGAGGGGAACTGGCTTTAAGGTTGTGTTCTGATATTTTAACTTGGCTTGGCTCGAAAGTAAAGGATAAAATAATATTTGTTACAGGCACAAATGGCAAGACTTCAACTAACAACATGATATATTCAATAGTTTGCCAATCAGGTCATTCTTGTATTTGCAATCAGTTGGGTGCCAATCTTGATTCCGGACTGGTTTCGGCTTTTATTAATAATAGCAATCTCGTCGGAGATTTAAATGCGGATTATGCTTGTCTTGAAGTGGATGAGGCTTCTCTTGCAAAGATCATGGCAAGTATTAAGCCACATATGATTGTATTCACAAACATATTTCGGGATCAATTGGATAAATACAGTGAAATAGATGCACTGATAAACAAGATAAAGTCTGCCCTAAAAAAATCCGGTGATACAGTGCTTTTGCTAAATGCCGATGACCCACTATTGGTTAATCTGGGGAAACAATTGCCAAATATTAAATACTTCTATGGCATTGAAACTACAATAGATATGGGAAGCCGTGATCTAACAACAGATAATGTATTTTGTAAAAGATGTGGCCATAGACTAAATTATAAGCATTATTTTTACGGTCAATTAGGCCATTACACTTGCAGTAGGTGTGAATTTAAAAGGCCTGTTCCGGATTTTCGGGCATTTGTGAAAGACAATAAAAAAGGCGGGAGTCTTGAGGTTCATGGCGCCCCTATGGACTTTAAAATCCGATTTGATATAGAGAGTAATGAGACTTACTCACTGTACAATATGTTAGCTGCTGTATCTTGTTGTGCCTTGATGGGAATAACACAAAAGACTGTAGTAAAAGGTCTTGAACACTATAGACCCCAATTGGGTAGAATGGAAAGATTCTATATACAAAAACCAATTACACTGAATCTAGCAAAAAACCCTGTTGGATTTAATGAATCCATGAAAATAGTTAGTCAGGACATACACCTAAAAACCATTGCCATAGGTATAAATGATCTTCCTCAAGATGGACAAAATATTTCCTGGTTGTGGGATACAAATTTTGAGATCTTACTTGGTGTTGACGACACTATAGAGGACTATGTACTATTTGGTCAGCGAAGATATGACACGGCCCTTCGTTTAAAATACGCCGGCATAGACTCTGATAAGTTCATTATCATCGAGGATATTAGAGACATGGTAGACTGTATAGTTGAAAGTCAAAGTGAGGTAGGGTATGTCCTCCTAAACTATAGTCTGCTTTTCGATACACAAAAAATCTTAAAGAGGAGAAGCAAAAGTGCTAAAACTAACCCTATGCCACCTATTCCCTGAATTTCTAAGTGCGTTTGGAGACAGTGGGGACATACTGGCATTGATAAAGCGTTGTAAATGGAGAAATATTAATGTAGATATAATAAAATATAATGTTGGAGATGAAGTGGATCTAAACAATGTAGATATATTTTATATGAACGGAGAAGCAGATAGTAGACCGAGTATAGATTATAAGGACAGGGTGTGTATCAAACAACAGCTTGAAACTACAATTGAAGAGGGTAAGGCGTTTCTTGCTGTATGTGGTGGATACCAATTGTTAGGTAGATATTGTCTTAGAGGTGAAGAAGCCAATTACGGGTTGGGTTTGCTTGATTTTCACACTGTATCAAGTAGGAGATATTTTACGGGCAATGCCATAGTGGATATTTGCGGCTACCACTTGATAGGGCTTGAAAACCATACTGGAAAAACATATTTAAATGGCTTAAAGCCACTAGGCCAAGTGATATCAGGCTTTGGGAACAACGGTGCAGATGGAACCGAAGGAATCCGTTATAAAAATCTAATAGGTACCTATCTACACGGACCACTCCTTCCAAAAAACCCAAAATTATGCGATGAACTAATAAGTATTGCACTAAAAAATAAGTACAACATGAAAAGTATTGTTAAGCTTGATGATTTTTTAGAAACAAAAGCAAGGGAGTATACACTTAAATCTATCAGTAAAAAATATTCTACACTAGCCTAATCCTTTCTTTTACAAACTAAAGGCAATTCCCCTTTGGAATTACCTATTAGCAATAAACGAGAAGTATGAAGTGTTGTTCTACTTAAGTAAAACTTATGACAACATCCTTTAAAATCAAATTTATTATTCATGGTTAATTTAAAGTGAATTTATTTCATCATTAGTGTATAGTCTTATACCGGCTGATTGTAGGACTTTTACGGCCTTAACTGATTGCTCAACTCGGAACAGTATAAGGGCCTTATCATCATTGCGCTTTATAAATGAATATATATATTCAATGCTTATACCTGCTTCCTTTAATACTTGTAATGCGTTGTTTAAGCCTCCGGGTTTATCTGAAACTTCTACAGCTAAAACTTCTGTGGTACTTACCGGAAACTTTGCCGATTTTATAACTGACTCCGCCTTTTCTGGTTTGTCTACAATCATCCTCAATATCCCGAACTCTGTGGTGTCGGCTATTGACACTGCACTGATGTCTATATTATTTTCTTCGAGGATTTTAGTGACTTGTGCGAGATTCCCAGGTTTGTTCTCTAAAAACACGGATATTTGTTTTACAAACATCAAATAATCCCTCCCTATTGTTCTTTTTTGGATTTTCATTATATCTTC
>CAYMGK010000008.1:6818-20368 GCA_964389965.1 uncultured Clostridia bacterium
ATCCAAACCAAATTTTCGTCACTGGTTTGAAACACTCGCTTGGCCTTTCCTTCACTTCGCTCTATTGTATGCGGTTCTACAAGTTTTACATTCACATTTATGCCTATGGTTGTATATATATCCGATGTTATCTTCTTCCGAACCTGTTCAAGTTTCCTGACCTCATCGGCAAATAGCTTTTCGGAAACCTCTACCCACACTTCAACAGAATCAAGTGTGTCAACTCTATCAACTATAATCAAATAATGTGGTTCTGCATCACCTGTAGCCATTAAAGCACTTTCGATCTGAGATGGAAACACATTGACACCGCGAATAATGAGCATGTCATCAGTTCTTCCCAAAAGCTTTCCAATTCTGGCATGTGTTCTACCACAAGCACAAGGTTCATAGGTAAGGGACGTGATATCCCTAGTCCTATACCTAATAACAGGTAGACCTTCTTTATCGATAGTTGTTATTACTAATTCACCTTCTTCACCTTCATGTAGGGGCTCTTCCGTGATTGGGTCTATTATTTCAGGAATAAAGAAATCCTCAAAAATATGTAGACCTTGTTGTTCTATACATTCACAGGCTACACCGGGTCCGATAACTTCACTTAGACCGTATATATCAAGTGCCTTGATTCCAAGTTTCCCTTCTAGTTCCTTGCGCATATTGTCAGACCAAGGTTCCGCACCAAAAATTCCCGATTTGAGGCTCAGCTCACTCCGCTTTATATTCATATCTTTTAACGCCTCAATTATACATAAAGCATAAGATGGGGTACATGCCAGTATTTCTGTTTTTAAATCCTTCATAAGCATTACCTGACGATGAGTGTTGCCACCGGATGTAGGTATTACTACTGCACCGAGCCTTTCAGCCCCATAATGAAAGCCTAACCCACCAGTAAAAAGACCATAGCCGTAGGAAACTTGAACAACGGAATCCCGCTTACCACCACCCATTGTAAGACATCGGGCTACAAGCTCCGCCCAATTGGCTATATCCCTACGAGTATAACCTACAACAGTCGGCTTGCCTGTAGTACCTGATGAAGCATGTATTCTGATAATTTCTTCTAATGGAACAGCAAACATATTGTAAGGGTAATTCTCCCTTAAATCCCGTTTGTCCGTGAATGGTAGTGTTTTTAGATCTTCCAAACTGTCAATATCCTCCGGCATTATATCTTTTTGCTGCATCTTTCGTCTATAACCCGGCACATTATGGTAAACCCTTTCGATAGTTTCTTTAAACTTCTCAAGTTGGTATATGTGGAGCTCCTTTCTATCCATACATTCTCGAATTTTATTCCAGTGCATAGACTGACCCCCTATTTGATGAAATTGATCCCTACGCAGAGAATCCCTTCGGTAAAACTTACGACAACTTTCCCTAAAGTTGGACCTGTTATCCTAAGATTTGAGCCTAAGAATAAAGACTGCCTTGCTAAAGGGCTAGTTTGCTATAATTTTTGTCTTTGGAAGGATTTCTACACTAGAATCAAAATCGCAGTTAAGTGTTTTTATATTAAATAAGATTATATAGTATTTTGTTACTCGTACTGCACTGCCGCCCCTATGGTGCCGGGGCCGGTGTGGACACCTATCACCGGGCCTACTTGTGTGAATACATTTGTTTTAAGTTGAAGGGCATTTTCTAGGGCCTCTTTCAGATACATTCCTGCTTGGCGAGCCGCTCCGTGAGCAACAGCCAAACGGGTATATTTTCTACCTTTTGCTAGGTCTTGAAAAGCTCCCACTATGCTATTAAGAGCCCTTTCTTGACTGCGGGCTTTGCCATAAGTATGATATATGCCGTCATCCCCAACTCTCACAATAGGCTTGATATTCAACAGTGAACCGACAATACTTTGAACTTTTCCTATTCTACCGCCTCTTTCTAGGTACTCTAATGTATTTAAAGTGAAAAGGGTTTCTATGTTTTTTCTTGCCTTTGAAAGCCTATCAACGATTTGCAGTGCATTTAGACCTTCTCTTATATTTCTAGCCGCTTCTGTTACCATAAGGCCAATACCAAGACTAATTGTCTTTGAGTCTATAATGTGAATTTTCCCCTTGATGCCTTCCTTAGCTAGATTGGCCGCATTCAATGTCCCACTTAACCCAGAAGAAATGTGTATTGAGATTATTTCATCATGGTCGTTTAGCAATTTATTGTATAAATTGCTGAAATCTTCGGGAGACGGCTGTGAAGTCATAGGAAGCTCACTTTCTTGTGCCAATCGCCTATAAAACTCTTCACTCGTGATTTCGTGATCTAAATACTCCTGATCCTTAAATCGCACTTTTAGTGGAACCACATGGACATTATACTTCCTTTTTATCTCTTTGGTTAAGTCAGCGGTAGTATCTGTAACTAATGCAATCCTGCTCATTTAAATCCTCCGTTTTAGCTTATTTAAGATAATTAAACATATAGTATTTACTATTTCGCTAAAATCCTTCAAAATCCTTTATTATTTCATAATATTATTTTGACCATTCCATCGTGTGTAGTGAGGAAATGCTGAGCTTGACATATGGACGGTAAAAGTTTAACATTTAGTAAAACTACTATGTAATGAAAGAGGGTTTGAAATGATCACTTATCCAACTAGGGCGGAAGCCTTTGAATTGCTTAAAAAATATAATAAGAACGAAAATCTAATACGCCATGCCCTTGCCGTTGAAGCAGTTATGCTACATTTTGCTGAAATACTCAATGAGCCGAATAAAGAAAAATGGGGTATTATAGGTCTTGTTCACGACTTGGATTATGAAATGTATCCTGAACAGCACTGCCAAAAGGCCCGGGAAATCCTCACTGAAGAAAATTGGCCTGAAGAATACATAAGAGCTGTTGAAAGCCACGGCTGGGGAATTTGCTCAGATGTAAAACCAGTTGAAAAGATGGAAAAAGTTTTATACACAATTGATGAGTTGACAGGACTTATTACGGCAACGGTTTTGCTTAGGCCAAGTAAGAGTATACTGGACCTTAAGGCAAGATCTGTTAGAAAAAAATGGAAACAGAAGAGTTTTGCTGCAGGAGTAAATAGAGAAATAATAGAAAAAGGTCTTGAGCTTTTAGGTTTTGAACAAAACTATGTTATTGAAGAAACAATAAAAGGTATGCAAAAAGTAGCGGAGGATATTGGGCTGAAGGGCAATCTATAGGCTACCATAAATTTCATTTTAAAGGGGACTTTATGCTGGGGTCATCTGTGTCTAAGAGCATTTTTTTAGTTTTTTTACCGGTATAATTTGTGCCGATTACACCTAAAATAATCATTAATGAGCCTACAATATGATATGAAAGTAACTGCTCTTTTAAAAAATATACACCTGCGAAAATAGTAACAACAATTCTTAAATTGCCAAAAACACTAACTCTTGCCGCTTCTATTTTAGTTAATACATAGTTATTTAACAAGGATGTTACTAATGAGGATAAAATGCCAAGATACAATACTGAAATGATAAACTGGGTATCCCCTAAAGGTGCAAAAAATTGGTCTAGATTACCAATCCGCATATGATTTATTGCGGAGAAAGTATTGAAAAATATAAAACCGGATAAGGTCATAATAAAACTTATTTCAGTTACAGTAAACTGCCTAAGAGTCACCCGGGCAAAGATATGATAACCGGCAGAAACGAGAGCAGCGAGCAGTAAAAGGGATATACCTAATACCTCTTTAAAATCTAATCCTGCCCCTTTCATCACAAAAATATAGATCATGCCTATCACAGATAAAGTAATCGAGATTTTCTGATAAACAGTTGTACTTTCCTTTAAAAAAAACAGCCGCTAATATCATGGTGAATATGGGTGTAACTGAAAGCAAAATCCCACCTTCCGAGGATGTGGCATGTACAAGGCCAAAGGTTTGAAATCCGAAAAATGCGATGGGATAAAGAAGCGCTAAAAAGAAAACTTGTAGGAGATTTTTTCCCGAATAATTCAAGTGTATCCTCTTGGATATAATTAAGACAAGTAATGCCATTAGGGATGCAGTGAAACGAAAAGCCAGTACATCTATAGGGCCTGTAGCCACAAGTGCCGTCTTAGTAAAAAGAAAAGATAAACCCGTAATCAAAGTATGTAGTAAGGCGGAAAAGTAAGCAAGGGCTAAGCCGGGGTCCTTCATATTGGCCACCTCCATAATGATTTTTCCTAGGTCCTTTATATCTTTATATTCTGTGTCCTCTTTAGAATACCTTTTTTACAATCATAATTCCATTTGTTTAAATATATCCTTCCAAAGGGGTGGCCCTACACTTTGAGGCTTTTTACATTGTTTTACTTCACCAGATACTTTTTATACTTGCCAAGTGTTGCAATATTGATCCTACCCTTTACCCTAACACCGTTGTATTTGTATTCGAGCTTATCTATTAGACCGTATTTGTGGACTTCATCTAAGGCCGAACCTTTGTCATAGGGTATTAGAAGCTCCGCCTGTCGGCGGCTGGACGGAAGTATGTGGCATATAGCAGCAAGTAGTTTATCAAGATTTTTGCCTGAAAGGGCAGATATCATGACAATACTTTTTTTGTCATATCCTCTGACAAAAACATGTTCTTCATTATTTTTATCACTCTTATTAATTGCAATAATCATAGGCTTTTCATCTGCTCCAATTTCCTTAAGAACTGAATGCACAGTGGCAATCTCTCTATCCAAAATAGGGCTGGAACCGTCTGCTACATGAATGAGCATATCTGCCTCTTTTACTTCTTCGAGTGTAGCTTTAAAGGCCTCCACGAGATGATGAGGTAGTTTCCGTATAAATCCCACAGTATCTGATAAAAGCACTTTGCGTTCATCTGGGAGAATTAGCCCTCTGGTAGTTGTATCTAAAGTTTCGAAAAGCCGATCACCGGTTTTAACACCCGCATTTGTTAAAACATTCATTAAAGTGGATTTGCCCGCATTAGTGTATCCTACAAGACTTATAAGGGGATATCTTCGGGATTTTGTAATGACTTTGCGGCTTTTTTGTATTTGCCTCAATTCCTTTTTTAGTCGATGTATTTTTTTCCTAATATGGCGTCGGTCGGTTTCAAGTTTAGTTTCACCGGGCCCCCTCGTGCCAATTCCCCCACCTTCTTGAGATAATTGAATGCCTTTTCCTGTAAGACGCGGTAACATGTATTGTAATTGGGCTAATTCAACTTGAATTTTTCCTTCGGCACTATCGGCTCTTTGTGCAAAAATATCCAGAATAAGCATGGTCCTATCAATTATTTGGACATCTGTGAGATTTTCCAAATTTCTAATCTGCACCGGCGAAAGTTCATCATCAAGGATTATGGCATTGGCCCCCATGCTCTCAACTGCAATCGCTATTTCCTCGGCTTTGCCTTTACCTACATAATAAGCAGAATCTATCCTGCTTTTTTTTTGAATCGCCTCACCTAATACTTCAGCGCCGGCAGTTTGAGCCAGGAGGTTTAATTCTTTAAAGGATTCATCATCTAATGGGTTGTTAAACATACCTACCAGTAAAGCTTTGGTACCCTTGTGCATATTTATAATCATCGCAACACCCCTTCCATTCTATTATATAGTACTGATCTCCTTGTGGAAAGTTACAATGTGTCGGGCGAAGGTAGTGAGAGAGATGCAGGAAAATGTTATAATGATACTATGAATGAGACTTTATATGTTTCGGAGTGGTGAATTTATGAAAATCAAGTTTCCAAAACCGGGTCTTAGAAATACAAAAACTGCCCTTTCCGTATTCTTTTGCATACTATTATTTGAACTCATTGGTAGGCCAAATCCCCTATTTGCCTGCTCAGCCGCTATTATTTGCATGAGGGAAACCGTGCATTATTCCTATAAAATGGGGGTAGCTAGACTTGCAGGTACACTCATAGGGGGTATTGTAGGTCTGACGTTTTTATTGGTAAAAAACAATCTAACATTGCTAAATACTGAATCTACAATAGGTGGACTAGGTGTTTTAATAGTAATATACTTTTGCAATCTATTCAAAAAAAGCGGTGCATCGGTCATATCCAGCATAGTATTTCTTGCCATCGTCATTGGAGTCAGTGAAAAGTCGCCTTTTTTGTATGCTTTGGATAGGATGATGGATACCTTTATAGGAATCATAGTAGCACTACTTGTCAATAAATATATTTACCCACTTGGAAAGGATGAAAAACCACCACAATCTGAAGTATAATATCGTGGTGTATTTTAAAACAGCTATTCTGTTTTCTGTTTTAATACATATTTAAATATTGCGTGGCTCACTCCGGATTCATTATTGGATAAGGTTATGTAGTCTGCGGCCTGTTTGAGTTCCATCTCGGCATTATTCACAGCGATGGATAAACCTGCAACTTTGAACATACTGATATCGTTGTGATTATCACCAAATACTATGGTTTTGGAAAGGTCTACATCTAGATGCTTCGATAAAATTATGAGAGCATCACCTTTTGACACACCTGAACTAGTAATATCTATTAAGCCTTTTTCAGATTGGACGATAGCTAGCTTTTCGTCCTTATTTATTCCTCTATTTAGCTTTTTTATGATGTTTTCTGCCTGGCTCACTACTAAAACTTTGATCACGTCTTCATTTAGTGGGTCTAATTCTCTTATTTTGAAATAAGGGGCTTGTAGCTCCTTTTTTACATTCCTATTGTATTCTTTGATAAAATTAATGCGTTGAGAGTTTTCACTATAATAAAAAGCCTTCGGTGTGTAAACTAAATATTCCAGTTGATTGAGTTCACAGAAATTGATGATCTCTAAAGCAGCCGTAGGCTTTATTAGTTTTTTATATAGGACCCTGCTGCTTTTAATATCTTTTACCAAGGCACCACCACATGCTATTATAGGTGTAGTAAGACCTAGTTCATAAAAATACTTTTTAGCAACCAAGTCGTGCCTACCTGTGGCTATAGTAACAAGTTTTCCATTTGTTTTTAAGAGTTCAATGGCCTTTCGGTTTTCAGCCGTTATTTTTTTTGAAGAGTTTAATAATGTCTCATCTAAATCACAAACAATCCATTTGAAACCCAAGCTATCACTCCATTTCTACACAATTTGAGCTGCCAAAGAATATATGATTACTTCGCAAGTTTATCTATTATTTTGATTATCTCATCAACTTTTTGCTTTTTATCTGCTTTATCTTCAGAGTCGAATGCATTTGTTACACAGTACTTAAGGTGGGCATCCAACACATCTTTGTTGACATTTTTTAAAATCGCTATACTTGCAAGCAATTGGTTTGAAATATCAATGCAGTAGCGGTCGTCTTCAACCATTCTAATAAGCCCTTCCATTTGCCCCTTTACAGTTTTTAGTTTCCCTAATACGGTTTTTCTATCCGCTCTCATTTGTGCTTACCTCTACTCTTCTATGGCAGTTACTTCATAACCTGCTTCTTTTACTGTCTCCGTTAATATTTCATTGGAGATTTCCTTCGTTGAAGATATTTCAGCAGATTTCTTACCTAAGTCCACTACAGCTTTGACACCATCTAAGGCATTTAGAGCTTTTTCCACATGCATCTTACAATTATTACACATCATACCTTCAATTTTTAAAGTCTTTTTCATTTCTCCCATCCTTTCCACTATGTTCTCGTTGTTTTTCTCTGTTTTTTCCATGGTATGTTTAGCTTTATTTCCGGTTGGTGTGAACTTACGCAATCTCAACGCATTTGTCACAACAAAAAATGAACTTAGGCTCATGGCAGCGGCAGCAAACATAGGCGTTAATTTTATGCCAAATGCTGGGTACAAAATCCCTGCCGCTAATGGAATTCCTAGGGAATTGTAGAAAAACGCCCAGAATAAATTCTGCTTTATATTTCTTATAGTGGCTTTAGATAATTCCATAGCCCCAGCAGCGTCCATTAAATCGCTTTTCATTAAGACAACATCCGCCGACTCAATAGCCACATCTGTACCTGCCCCTATAGCAATACCCACATCTGCCCTTGCAAGGGCAGGGGCATCATTGATCCCATCTCCAATCATGCCAACCTTTTGTCCCCTTTGCTGAAGTCCCTGTATTTTCGTGTCCTTGTCCTGTGGCATCACTTCGGCTATTGCTTCATCAATCCCAAGTTTAAGGCGTATCGCTTCAGCAGTTGTCCTATTGTCACCTGTGAGCATAACAACTTTTACACCCATTTGTTTGAAATGCTTGACAGCTTCGTAACTGGTGGCTTTCGGAATATCTGCAACTGCTATAATACCCAACAATTCTTGATTTTTTGCGAAATAAAGTAAAGTCTTCCCTTCTTTTAAAAGATCATATGCCTGTTTCTTTAGGCCTCCTAAGTCCACACCTTTTTCAGCCATAAATTTGTCATTTCCTGCTATATAAAAAGTCCCATCTATAAAGCCTTTTACCCCCCTACCTGCAACAGCTTTAAATTCAGTTATGTTTTTTGACGGAATATCATTTTCCATTGCATAATTTAGTATTGCAAGCGCTAAGGGGTGTTCAGAGTTTTTTTCCAATGCCTGTGCAACTTCCAATACCTCTTCTTTAGAGTTTGCTGAAACTAATATAATATCAGTTACTTTTGGTTTTCCTTCAGTTAGGGTTCCTGTCTTGTCCATAACAATTGTATCTATGTTATGGAATACCTCCAATGCCTCGGCGGATTTAATAAGTATGCCGTGTTCAGCACCTTTGCCTGTACCCACCATAATTGCAACAGGTGTTGCCAAACCAAGGGCACAGGGACAGGAGATGACCAGGATTGCTATACCCATTGATAGAGCAAATTCAAAACTTTGCCCTGCAAGTAGCCATATAACTGTTGAAACAAAAGCAATGCTCATTACAACTGGTACAAACACACCACTTACTTTATCTGCAAGTTTTGCTATAGGTGCTTTCGTGGCATTGGCATCTTCAACTAATGCTATTATTTTAGCAAGAGTAGTATCTTCACCAACCTGAGTTGCTCTAAACTTAAAAGCACCTGTCTGATTAATCGTGGCAGCATTAACACGGTCTCCCACTTGTTTTTCTACAGGAATACTCTCACCAGTTAAAGCGGATTCATCTATGGAAGACTGTCCTTCAACTATAACACCATCCACAGGTAGGGATTCACCAGGCTTTATTATCAAAATATCCCCTGTTTCAACTAATTCAACGGGAATTTCCTCCTGTACACCGTTTCTTTCAACTGTAGCAATCTTGGGCGCCAAATCCATAAGTTTTTTTATGGCTTCAGAAGTTCTGCCTTTCGACCGGGCCTCCAGGAATTTCCCCACAGTTATAAGTGTGAGGATCATAGCCGCTGATTCAAAGTACAGATCATGATAATAACTACGGACCAAATCTAGGTTACCTATACCCAAGCCGTGACTCATCCGAAAAATAGCAAATACACCATATATCAAAGAAGCCCCTGAACCTACTGCAATCAAAGAATCCATGTTTGGATGACCCTTGAAAAGGGTTCTAAGACCTACTGTGAAGAATTTGCGATTTAACAAGACAACTGGGAGTGTAAATAAAAATTGCGCAAATGCAAAGGAAACGGCATTTTCTATCCCAGTTAAGAAACCCGGTTGTGGCAAATTTATCATATGACCCATGGATATATACATCAACGGAATCATAAATAAAAGTGAAAACACCAAGCGCTTCCTAATACTTTCAGTTTCTTCATCCGCTGGACTTCTGTCTGCCCCCAATTTAGTGGTTTCTTCTACCTTGTGTTTTGTTTTTAAAGATGCACCGTAACCGGCATCTTTCACAGCCTTTATTATTTGCGTGTCTGAGACAAACCCTTCATCATACTTTACACTCATACTGTTCGTTAGTAAATTAACAGCGACACTTTCAACTCCAGGAACTTTTTTTACGCCTCGCTCCACGGCCGCTGAACAGGCCGCACAGGTCATACCTGTCACATCATACTTCTTATCCTGTTTCATATATTATCACACCTTCCGACCACCCCCAGGGGGGTGTATGTGATTTCATTATATGATTTTTATGACCCTATGTCAATAGGTATTTGATTCTAATGCGTTTGTATTATACAGGCCTTCATCACATGTTTTGCTAGCACAGATGTAGTTACAGACCCCACTCCCCCAGGGACTGGAGTTATCTTGGAAACTTTATTTATACAATCTTCCATATCTACATCCCCACATAGTTTTCCGTCTGTTCCCACATTGATCCCCACATCTATAACAACTGCCCCGTCTTTGATGTACTTAGAGTCCACCATTTTAGCCTTTCCTATACCAACTATCAACAATTGGGCATTAGATGTTACCTTCGGCAAATTTTTTGTCCTAGAATGACATATTGTTACAGTGGCATGCCGTTTTAATAGCAGCAATGCCGTAGGTTTTCCTACAATCATAGACCTGCCAACAACCACCGCATTTATACCCTTTAAATCAATATTGTAAAACTCCAACATTTCCACTACCGCCGCCGGGGTACACGGTGGGAACCCTGTTTCATCCCCTTCAAGGACTTTCGAAACATTTATGGGGTTAAAACAATCCACATCCTTTTCAGGTAAAATTATATTTTTCAACCTTTTTTCATCCAACTGCTCTGGTAAAGGCCTTAAAACCAAAATCCCATGAGTGGAAGTATCAGTATTAACACTTTTCAATTCATTAATAAAGTCATCTTCACTGATGTTTTCAGGTAGAGCCCTAACATCCGCTTTGATATTTACACTTGCCATTGCCTTGAGAGCCCCACGCTCATAAGCAATATTGCCGGGATCCTCCCCTGCCCTTATAATTGTTAATTTAGGGATAATACCTTTTGCTTTTAAACCTTCCACTTCCACCTTAAGCCTCTTTTTAATTGAATCTGCAACAGGTTTACCTTTAATGAGTTTTTCCAATAAAAACACTCCTTAATTTCTATTATAATCCTAATCTTTTGGTCCATAAAAGCCCACATCAATACAAGAATAAACCTCCTAATATGGCATGATCGAACTGGAACAAACCCAACAATGTCAACCATTTGGGAGGCTTTCTGTTATGAGTATATCAAATTTTTAAAATAATAACCAGTGAAGTTTATGTGGAAGCAGGTCATAAAAAGTAAAGGGATACTTATATAAATAAAGTATCTTGGAGGTGGGGTATTCCAAGATACTTTGAAATAGTTGATTGTTGTTTTATCCTATTCTTTTGTAATCTTCCACAATACACCGGATTTTGGAATTGCATTTGGTGCCATATCTGCAAACTCCCATACACCAAAATCCAGCACGAAAAGTGATTTGCCGTCTTTGTCAAATTTTACATCGACAACCCGCTTTAGCCCATCACCTTTACGACCCGCCCGGGCTTTATCTTTACTTTTTACAAACCAGTCATAATTCCCCGTCTTTGGGTCCACAACAAGCACTCCACTAGGTACTTGCTGTTTCAAATCTTGGGTCAGTGGTTGGCCATCACCGAAAATAGCAACAAATATGCCCTTTGTGGAGAATTCTTCTGGGGCATAGGCAATCTTCATAGGTGAGTAGTGGGTTGGTAAAGACGCCAAAGGTGCAGTAACCTTTGGTGGATCCTTTATTATGGGATTGCGGTTAACGCCCCGCTCTGAGGCAAATCGTTTGTCTGTCAATGGAATAGTGCCGGCATAATCAGGCCAACCATACCAAGCACCTTCCTTTAATTTTACAATCCAGTCAGGTGAATTGGTAGATGCCCTAACACCTCTATCATCATAACCCAGCACACTAGCATACATATTTCCATCCGGATCCTGTGTCAACCCGTAAGGGTTCCTTAGCCCGTCGGCAAATACGGACAATGTTCCATCTTCCATATCCAACCGATGGACGGCACCACTAGCGGGCACCTTCCCTTTAACTTTTTCACCAGCTTTTCGAGTCTGGCCGAAAGGTGCATATGCACCAGTGGTTTTCTTGGCTGTAGGATCTGTTTCTTTAAGATCAAGGGAGGTGTAATTTTCCCCTGTTAGTACAAAATCCCTTGAAGGAATATCATGAAAATCTGGATAGCGGTCAGCCCAAGCGTATACAAAATTGTCTGAGCCAACAACACCGGCATTTGTGGCAGTGCCTTGACCAAAATATATGGCACCATCCGGGCCGAACATAAGGTCCCCGTTTTGATGGTCACCAAGAGACGGTAAATTTGTAACCAAATCGCGGCGTTTTTCTGTTTCCAAATCGAATTCAGTAATTTTACCCCTATGTGAAACATAAAGGTTCCCGTCCTTATATGTTATACCACCTATGGGACCTTCAAATTTGTCTGCCACTTTTTCGAGCAGGCCCTTGTCATTAATCTTCATAATTTTAGCTTCTGTGGTTTTAGGGCCATATGAAAATCCGGATTCTGCTATATAAATTACTCCGTTTTCGTCCATAGCAAGGCCGGTAGGGTATGTCAAATCCTTAGCGATAATTTGTGCCTTATAACCTGCAACTAAATCAAGGTCCCCAGGACTAGTGCTTACGGCTCCACGCAAGAGAAAAGGTGCAGCAACAAGGGCTAAAAGCACCAAGCTCGCCCCATATCCAAGGCTATTCTTTGATCCCTTAGCTGAAAATCCCTGGTAAATAAATGCCAATGATATGCCATAAATTATAAAAACAATCAATGCTGTTATATGGTCCCGAGGGCTCTTCAATGAAGGTGGAAAGCCCAACATTATTGGCACTAATGTCAGGACACCTCCCACCCAAAATACAATCCCTAGCAAAGCCCCGGCAAAAATCCTTTTACCTGGCTCCAACTGCCGTTCCCTTACAAAAATACTGTAAATCAATCCACCTATTATCCCCATTAACGCAACTACAATACTTCCATTTGTTAGATTTACACGGGTTAAAATAAGGCCAAGGGCAGGCAATAACCATGTACCCCAAAAAGCAAATATAAGAATGAGACTGGCAAATAATCCAGAGGCTAAACCTCGAAAAAGGAAATCCTTACTTGACATATTTATAATCCCCTTTCGTTTCGATTTCCGGTATTAGCCTAACCTTTTTGTTGGAATTTATTCCTATCACTTTATCTTGATTTTCCACTAGCTTTTTTCTTATTTCTCGCATTAATTAATGCAAATTGTAACCTTCTATTTAAATGCCAATTTTATTTGGGCTTTGTCCCATGACCATATCGCAATCTTAACTATCCCCATACAACACATATTTTTTTCATTGTTGCTGGGAATACTTTAAAGGGAAGGATTGATTGTTATGAGCAGATCCAATAATAGTATTGAAGCAGATATTCGGCGCCATGCCTTTTCAACGATGAAACAGGTGTATTCTGATTTAACAGCTACCGAGAAGGGCCTGAGTTCCGAGGAAGTGCAAATTAGGCTTGAAGTTTTTGGCAGAAATATCATAAAAGTTGATAATAAACATACCACATTGTATCGGCTAAAAGAAGCGGTCGTCAACCCATTCAACATTATTTTGCTGGTTATCGCTTTTGTTACATTTTTTACTGATGTGGTTATTCCCAAGGAGCCAGATTATACAACTGTTGTCATTATTCTATCCTTGGTCACTTTAGCCAGTTTGGTCGCTTTTA
>CAYMGK010000009.1:0-20335 GCA_964389965.1 uncultured Clostridia bacterium
CCAAATGAAATGGTTGAAAATTACTTTTCTAAAAATGCAGCCTAATATATAATTAGCAATTATATAAACCACAGCACTATCCTGAGGTTAGTTTTTCAGGGGGCCTGTGTCACATATGTTTGACTTCTCTACATTCTCTACACTGCATTAGAATTCTGAAACTTGACAGGATGGTAAACGTGCTTTATAATGTAAGATAATTTATAATTTAATTGTTAAAAGCAATGAAGAGGAAAATTAATGAAGTTTTCTTTAAGAGAGCTAGTGGTTGGTGTGAACTAGTAGAAACTCTTTATTTCCACCTTGGAGTTTTTGGCGAAGAGTCAAACGGCATTGAACCGTTATATTTGTAGAGGGTTGCGTATTTTAGGAAACTGAAGTAGGGTGGCAACGCGGCGAATTCCGCCCCTTGGTCTGGGCGGTTTTTTTATTGTTTATTATAAATTGGCAATAAAGTGGTATCAAAAAATCTTTATAGGGGGAATAAATATGAGAGTTTTGATAAGTGATGATCTTGCACGCAAGGGTGTTGATATTTTAAAAAAGAAGTTTGAAGTGGATATTAAAACAAATTTAAATGAAGCACAATTGATGGATATAATACACAATTACGATGCACTTGTTGTTCGAAGTGCGACCCGTGTTACAAAAAACATTATTGAAAAAAGCAACCTAAAGGTCATAGGTAGAGCAGGAGTTGGTGTTGATAATATTGACATTGATTCCGCAACGCGAAAAGGTATCTTAATTGTCAATGCTCCTGAAGGCAATACTATAGCCGCAAGCGAACATACCATTGCACTGCTTACGGCGATCGCTAGGAATATACCGGCGGCGGTTATGAGCTTAAAAAATAAAGAGTGGTCTAGAAAAAAATTTTTAGGTGTGGAGCTAAGGGGTAAAACCCTTGGTGTTATAGGTTTTGGTCGCATAGGGCGAGATGTTGCGATTAAAGCTATTGGATTGGGAATGAATGTTATAGCATATGACCCCTATATAATAAAGGACCATGTGGAAAACATTCATATAAAAGTGGCTGATCTAGAAACAGTGCTAAGAACGGCTGATTTTATAACTTTACATGTTCCTATTACAAAAAACACTTATCACATGATTAATAATGAGAGAATCAATATGATGAAAGATGGAGCGATAATTATTAACTGCGCCAGAGGTGGTATTATTGATGAAGAAGCACTTTTTAAAGCGCTTGTGTCCGGCAAAATAGGTGCCTGTGCGCTTGATGTATTTGAGCATGAACCACCAATAGAAAGTCCACTTATCAATTTGCCCAATGTAATTGCAACACCACATTTAGGTGCATCGACAACCGAAGCCCAAATTAGCGTAGCAGTGGATGTGGCAGAAGATATAATACGTGCATTAAATGGCCAAATGGTTAAAAATCCGGTAAACATGATTGCTGTTAAATCCGAAGAATATAATCAAATTAAACCTTTTACAGAACTAACTGAAAAAATGGGTTCACTCTACACTCAATTAAAAAATGGTCGTATTAGTGAAGTGGAAATGATATATACCGGGAAAATTGCAAAATTGGATGTAAAATTTGTTACTACTGCAGGCATAAAAGGTATTCTTGCAGGCATCTTAGAGTACCCTGCAAATTTAGTCAATGCTTATTTTTTAGCAAAAGAACGGGGTATCAAGATTGTAGAAAAGAAAGTAAGTAAAGACCAAGATGCCCCTGGAACGGTGACAATAAAAATTACAACCGACAAGGGTGTAGGTAGCATAACAGGGACTGTGTTTGGGGAAAATGAGCAGCGAATTGTTGCTATTGATGGCTATAAAATTGATCTCATACCTGAGGGTTATGCTTTAATGTCCTTTCATAGGGATAGGCCAGGTATAGTGGGAAAAGTGGGAACCCTTTTAGGGCATAACGACATAAACATAGCATATATGCAATTAGGTCGCAAATCATATAGAGGTGAGGCTTTGATGGTATTGGGTATAGACGAAAACATTCCGGAAAAAGTTTTAAACGAAATTAGACAGATAGAAAATGTGTCCGATGCGGAGTTTATACGATTTTGAACTGTATATACTATATATATATTGTGCATTGTTTGCAATTACAGAAAATTGATTAGAAAAGAGGTGTGCTTTGTGGCAGAAAAAGAAAAAAGACACAGTATGAAACTGATAGAAGGGAAGTTAAAAAGACGAGGCTATAAACTCACCCCACAAAGAAGGGCTACGCTTGAGGTGCTTATAAACAACCAGTCAAAACATTTGAGCACCGAAGATGTTTATGATTTGGCCAAGGGGAAAACCCCTAACGTGGGTCTTGCCACTATATATAGAACCCTACAATTATTCAACGATTTTAATATAATAAAAAAATTAAATTTTAATGATGGATGTTATAGATATGAATTAAACAAAGATCAAAGACACCAACACCATCATTTGATTTGTGTCAAATGTGGTAAGGTTTATGAATTTGATGATAATTTACTAGAAGGTCTCCAGGAAAAAATAAATAAGGACAACAATTTTACCGTAAAAGATCATATGATCAAATTTTATGGATACTGTAAAAAATGTTACGATGTAGAATCATCTCTTTACCAGGAACCTGATTGATTTATAAATAGCATCATGGAAAAAAGGACAGGCTAAGCCCACAACCTACTATATACAAGCGGTTGTGGATTATTTTCGTCTATTTTTCTACACAATCCGACATGTTTAATAGTATCAAACGAATTCTTCATATAGAATTATTGACTAGTATCAACAGTAACGTTAAACTTAAATATAAGAATTAAATGAGAGATGTAAAGGAAGGTATTTATATGGCACTTATGATAATGTTTGCACTAACAGTATTTTTGCTGGGATATATCTTTGGTCGGACCAAGATTAACAAAACCAATAGGGCAAATTATGTAGCCAGATCTGCAATTATTGCAACTGTATATGTCCTTATAACATATTTATTTAAACCTATAAGTTATGGGCCAATACAAGTAAGGGTATCTGAAGCGCTTACGTTGTTACCACTTTTGGAACCGGCGGCAATTCCGGGGCTCTTTATAGGTTGTCTATTAGCCAATATTTTAGGGGGACTAGGTTTGTGGGATATTTATTTTGGTAGTTTAATTACCTTGATAGCCGCATTTTTTACTGCCAAAATGCCCAATCCTATATTAGGCTCCGTTCCGCCGATTATCCTTAATGCAGTGGGAGTATCTTATTATTTATCGAAAATCTATAGTATCCCCTATTTATTAACAGTATTTCATGTAGGGCTTGGTGAACTTATATCTGTTGCGGGATTAGGGATTCCTTTATATTTTTTAATACAAAGGACCAATTTAAAGGCTCTTTTTGAAAAAACAAATAAAAAGGGTGAAGATCATTGAATGTTAAATACCTATACCATAGGTTCAATGAAAGCAGTGTTTTGAAGTACATTAAAAAAAGGATAAAGATTTTGTTGGTTATCTTTTTATTAATAATAACAGCGATTTTGGTAATTGCATGGTTTAAACTGATGCTTCTCCCTAAAAATACAACAAATAGAACTTTTATCGAAATTGAGGTTGCAAAAGGTACAACCGCAGAACAATTAGCAAAGGAAATGCAAAAACTCGGTATAATAAAAAACGGTTTTGCCTTTAAGCTATATGCAAAAGTAGATGGCAATGATGCCAAAATAAAATCCGGTAAATATTATTTAAGCCCTTCAATGACTTCAAAACAAATACTTAATAAATTAATAAGGGGTGAAACCGTTAACAATGATATAAAAATAACTATCCCTGAAGGTAGCAGGTTGAGTACCATAGCGAAAATTTACAGTGAAAAGGGTTTGGTCACGGAAAGAGAATTTTTCGATGCTATAAAAATAGAAAAATTTAAAGAAAAATATTATTTTATGAAAGACTTTCCTTTAGATGCTAGCTTAGAAGGATTCCTATTTCCAGATACATATTTTTTTCCAAAAGACAAGAATGCGGATTTTTATTTAGATTTGATGTTAAAGAGGTTTGAAGATGTATATTTTGATAAAGTAGATAAAATGCTAAAAGAAAACAAAAATGAATACTCACTTTACCAAATTATAACGTTGGCTTCTATTGTCGAAGCTGAGGCTAAACTAGAAAATGAAAGACCGATAATTGCAGGAATATTTTATAATAGATTAAAAAAAGAAATGCCTTTACAGTCTTGTGCTACAGTAGCATTTATCATGGACAAACACAAAGAAATATTGTCTTTGGCTGATTTGGAGATTGATTCTCCTTATAATACATATAAAAACAAGGGACTTCCGCCGGGGCCCATAGGAGCACCCGGCCTTTCATCAATGCTTGCAGTTGCGGATCCGGCAAAAGTGGATTATCTATACCTTGTAGCAAAAGGAGATGGGTCACATATTTTCAGCATAACATATGCCGAACATTTGGAAGCCCAAAAAAGGATTCAAAGGAATGAATTTTAACATGTTAATTCATTCCTAAAATAAAGTCTTCTAAACTCTCAGATGAACGTTCAACCTATTTCGTTATGAGTAAACAATCATTAACTGGACACTATAATCTTGGGTGAGTTTGATGAAGGTAAATAAACGTCTTTTTGTGTTATTTTATTCGGTTATTGCAATATGTGTAATATTGGTAATGAGACTCTTTTATATCCAAATTGTAAAAGGATCTTTTTTTGCACAAGGGGCCCTATTACAAAAAACCGGTGATGTTATAGAAAAAGTCAGGGGCGGTATATATGATAGAAATGGTGAATCGTTAACTGGAGCTCATTTTTCGGACTTCGCCATCATTTCACCAGATTGGCTGACAACGCATGAAAAATACTTGTTGGTGAAATACGGAATTCTAGAGTCAATTCATGAAAAATGCGTGAAAAACGTAAATATTACACACGAGAACTACAAAATAATAAGTGAATTGAATAGAAAAACTCCTGGCATATTTTTTTACAATAAAATCAATAGATATGGGCCAACGGCACTAGCTACACATGTAGTTGGTTTTCAAGGTCAAACCGGAATCGAAAGGGCCTTAAATAATTTATTAGAGGGCGACACAAAAAAACGATATTTTATTTGTGATGGTTTGGGCCAACCCATTGCCGGTCTTATTTCAAGGAATCAAATGCCGGAATCTTGGGGTGTAAAATTAACAATTGACAAAAGCATTCAAAAGATAGTTGAAAATATTATGGATAAAAACGTAAACAATGGTGCAATTATTGTAATGGGAGCAACAACAGGCGAAATTTTAGCAATGGCTAGTAGGCCAAATTATAAGCAGTATCTACTAAAAGAATACCTTGATCAGAAAAATGCTCCATTAATAAATCGCGCCGTTGAAAGTTATACTCCAGGATCAATATTTAAAATCATAATTTTAGCTGCCGCTCTTGAAGAAGAATTAGCCCAACTTGATGAAATATTTTATTGTTCTGGCTTTGAAAGAGTTGGTAACAATAGCTTTAAATGTTCAAGCTACGAAAATGGTGGTCATAAAGAGGTAACTTTAAAAGATGCCTTGGCATTTTCTTGTAACTCAGTATTTATTCAACTTGGCCTCAAATTAGGAAAAGACAAAATACTTGATTACGCAAAACTGTTGGGTTTGGGGGAAAAAACCTCAATTGGTTTACCAGAAGAAAAAAGGGGCAATATTCCGACTGAAAAAGAAGTTTATTTCCAAGATATAGGTAACCTTTCCATAGGTCAAGGGGCTATAGGTCTAACACCAATCCAAGCGGCTCAAATCTTTTTGATAATCACTAATAATGGTGAATTTAAAAAACCAGTTTTATTAAAAGAGGTGATAGATCAAAAAGGGAATTGTCTTTCTATGGGATCAGCAAAAATAAAAACAGAAAGCATAATATCGGCTGAAACTACTAAAAAAATAAGAGAGGCTTTAGAAGCTGCCGCTGAATACGGTACAGCTAGAAAGGCCAATCCGCAAATGGGTTGCTACATAGGTGGAAAAACAGGTACTGCTGAAATTGAAAATAACACCCCCCATGCTTGGTTTGTTGGATATTGTCCAGCAAAAGAGCCGGAATTTATCGTCACGGTTTTTGTAGAACAAGGTGGATCAGGTTCCACTATTGCAGCACCAATTTTTAAGGAAATAATCGAAAGGATATATAATTTTAAAGGTAAATGAATAAAACGTGCACTTTCTTACGTCTTAGGTCATATATTAAAGGTACGGCTAATGGGAGGTGCTATAAAAATGGAAAATGCCCTTTCAGTCCTAGTGACTTTGGGTGTTTTATTTTTTAACGAAATATTGGCATGGCTTGCTTTTATAACGGGTTCGGCTACATTTCCTCAGCCACTTACACAAGAGGAGGAAAAAAAATATATTGCACTATGCAATAGTGGAAGTGAAAAAGCTCGTAACATACTTATAGAACATAATTTAAGACTTGTGGCTCATATTGTTAAAAAATTTTCTAATACCGGTGAAGACATGGATGACTTGATTTCGATAGGTACAATAGGTTTGATAAAAGCAATCTCAACCTTTAATGAGAAAAAGGGCAACCGTCTTGCCACTTATGCTGCTCGTTGTATAGAGAATGAAATACTCATGAATCTAAGATCTACAAAAAAAGTAAAAACGGAAATTTCTCTACAAGATCCTATCGGCATAGACAAAGAAGGAAATGAAATTTCACTTATTGATGTTTTGGGCACTGAGACTGATGCCATTGTAGATGAAATATCTAGGAGGTTCCAACAGGAAAAACTTTATGAAAAAGTCCAATCTTCACTCAAATTTCGGGAACGTAAAGTGATAGAACTTCGTTATGGACTCCAGAACGGGGTGACTAAAACCCAAAGGGAAATAGCTAAACTATTGGGTATTTCAAGATCATATGTATCTAGAATTGAAAAACGTGCGATTAACAAGCTTTTCGAAGAGCTACATTCCGATAGTTGCAAATAAATTGCTTATTATATAATATGTATTTAAAACAATTCGAATGGGGCAGGCTATGCTTAAATTATTTTGTCCGGACCTTTATATTGAAAACATCTATAATCTGGATTTAGATAGTATGAAAAAGAAAAATATAAAGGGTATACTTATAGATCTTGACAACACTTTAATTCCATGGGATTCTACTCATATTGAAGAAAGGTTGAGAAACTGGGTTAGTTACTGTAAAAAACAAGGATTTATATTTTGCATTGTGTCCAATAACAAATACAATCGCACGAAGCATTGTGCGAAACGCCTGGGAATCCCGGCAATAGCACGATCATTCAAACCTTGCAAAAGAGCTTTTAAAAAAGGTATGGCCATATTAAGGACTCAACCAGAACAAACAGCAGTAATAGGGGATCAAATATTTACTGATATCTTGGGTGCAAAGCGTTTAGGCTTATTTGCTATCTTAGTAAAACCATTAAGTAAGCGTGAACTGCGATGGACTAAAATTATGAGGAAATTCGAACACATGATTTTAAAAGTATTAAAAGATAAAAAGTTTATATCCATTGACTAATCCTACATACGCTTTTTCGGTGGAATCTACCTGTCACGAATAAAACCGTGAAAATTCATCCTAAAGACAAAGACGGTCTTGCTTGAAAGATCTTCTTTGCAGCGAGTTTTACTTTGGAAAAGTTTCCACACTAGAATTAAACTATGTTTTATTATAAAAGGCCTGTAAGGCTCTTGTTTTTTTATCCAATTATGTAAAAATAAGAAGGAGTTTTGAATGAATTGTTGAATAATAAAATATATAATATGTAAGTAGAAGTGGGGGTGGACCTTTTTTAAAATATGGAAAGTTTCGAAAGATACTTACTAGAAGAAAAACATATTACGCAAACCGAGCTAAACATGATTAAAGAAAAGCAAATTTCAGGTAGTAACAAAAGACTTGATGAAATAATGATTGAAAAAGGTTTTATTTCGGATGAGAAAATGACTGAGATATTGGCTCTAAATATGGGCTTCCCTCGTGTCAATTTAAGCAAGCTCTATATTAGCCCAGATGTTATAAAAATAGTGCCCAAGTATTTAGCAGAAAAACATATAGTCTTGCCAATAAGAGTAGAGGGCAATTTATTGATGTTGGCACTAAATGATCCTTTCAACATATTTGCCATTGATGATATCAAAATTGTTACTGGTTACGATGTTCAAGTGGTCATTGCAACAAAAAAAGAGATACACAGGGCAATAGAAACTTATTATAGACCGCATTCAAGTACAATGTTGAATGAAACTACTAACCTTGAGGTATTAGAAAGAGCAGAAAGGGCCCCGATTGTAAATTTAGTTAATACTATAATTTATCAGGCAGTCAAAAAAAATGCCAGCGATATTCATATTGAACCTCAAGAAAAGAATGTCCGTATAAGGTACAGGTTAGATGGTGAACTCGTACAAATGATGCTTTTAAACAAGACTTTGTTTCAGCCGATAATAACACGTATAAAAATAATGGCAAATCTCGATATTACAAAAAAAAGAACTCCCCAAGACGGGAGTTTTAAACTCACAGTGGGAAGGCATATAATTGATATTCGCGTTTCGACAATTCCGACTATAAACGGCGAGAAAACCGTATTAAGGGTTCTTAACAGGGATAAGTTTCTACTAAGTGTAGAGCAACTGGGCTTTACTAAAAACCAAAGGCGCGGCATTTATGAAATGATAGGTTATTCTCATGGTATAAACCTCGTTTGTGGGCCAACAGGTAGTGGTAAAACTACTACACTTTATTCAATGCTAAATCACATTAATAAGCCAAATAAGAATATTGTAACACTTGAAGACCCAGTCGAATATGCTTTGCCCGGCATAAATCAAATACAAATTAACCCGAAAAGCGGTATAACTTTTGCAAAAGGGCTTCGTGCTATCTTAAGGCAGGATCCAAATATAATAATGGTCGGCGAAATAAGAGATAAAGAAACTGCAGATATTGCTATAAGGGCAGCATTAACCGGTCACCTAGTCTTTTCTACTTTACATACGAATAGTGCGGCCGGGGCCATTACAAGACTGTTGGACATGGGTGTGGAATCCTTCCTTTTGGCTTCGTGTCTTGTGGGAATAGTATCACAAAGGCTGGTACGTAAAATTTGTACGACATGTAAAAAAGAATATATTGCTCCTAAAAACGAAAGAGCTTATGTTGATTTGGAAAATTCGACTAATAAGTTTTTTAAAGGTAAGGGATGTAGTTCATGTAGCTTCACTGGTTATAATGGACGAACGGTGGTAGGGGAAGTAATTAACATCCATTCTGCACATAGAAAATTAATCTCAAAAGAATTTACGACACAGGAAATCGATGAAGTTTCACGTAGGCTTGGATTTGAGAGCATCAAAGACAGTAGTGCTAAACTGGTTAGAGATGGTGTGACAACAATTGAAGAAACAATGCGTATAATTTCTCAAAAGAGTTTTGACTAAGGATTGATAGCTTTGCCCTTGTTTTATTACAAAGGAAAGAATTTTTATGGTGAAAAAATCAGTGGCATGTTTGAAACTGAAAGCAAGGATAATGTTGCAAAAAAAATAAAAAACCACGGCTTTATACCTGTTAAAATAAAGAAAATAAAGACAAGTAGTTTGTCATATAAAATAAATGTTATTTTAAATAGGGTTCCCTTCGTGGATTTGGCCGTGTTTTGTGAACACTTTGCTGTGATGCTTGATGCAGGTGCTACAATTCTAGACAGCCTTTCTTGTATAAAAAAACAAATACATAACAAGAAAATGTGTGATGTAATAAGAGACCTTATATGGTATATAAAGCAGGGATATACTTTAACGGAGGCTTGTAGGAATCGGCATTATGTTTTCCCTGGAATTTTCATCTATATGATTGAAGCAGGCGAACTTTCGGGGAATTTAAATGTGGCTTTAAAGCACCTTGCTATATATTATTCTGACACCGCTAAGCATAATGAAAAAATAAAGAATGCTATGATGTACCCTTGCATATTAGGGATCACATCTTTATTTGTAGTAAACTTTTTGACGATCAAAGTATTGCCTGCTTATGTAGATATATTCGCTTCGGCTGGGGCTAAACTCCCTAAAAGCACCCAAATACTCATGTTTGTTAGTTCAAACATTGTTAAACTTTTGGCTATTGGTTTAGCACTATTTCTGGTACTGTTGTCTATAATATTAAGATACAGTGAATCTGAGAAAAAAACATACAGATTTGATGAGCTTAAACTTTCCATCCCTTTTATTGGTCAGCTAATAAGGACAGCGGTCATATCAAAAACGGCTCGGGTTTTACATATTTTGCTTTCTAATAATATTTCGCTTTTAGATGCTTTAGAAATCACCCATGAAACTGTCAAAAACCAAGTCATAAAGAAAGAAATCAAAAAAATCAAAGAAGGTTTGAAACAAGGTAAAAATTTGACCGAACAGATGTCCGATAAAATTTTTCCCCCTACAATGTTAAAAATGCTAGCTATTGGTGAAGAATCGGGCAATCTTGACGAAATGTTCGGTAAAACCGCATCATTTTATGAAATTAAAACAGAAGTTTTGCAGGAAAGAATGATAACATTAATTGAGCCAACGATCATAATAGCTCTTACTTTTATCATATCTTTTATTGTCATAGCTGTGTTAGTACCGATGATTGATGTATATGATCTATTTTAGCATTAATTTGTAGTCATTAAAATTAAAGGTAAAATTTAATATGTAAGGGAGGGTTAAAATCGGATAATTGAATGGAGGGAAATTAAGTTTTTACGAAAGAAATAAAACGGGTTGTGGCTATACTCTACTTGAGGTAATTATGGTAATTGCTGTGCTAGGGGCATTATCCACAATACTATTTCCGAATTTTGTAAAAACCCTTGGCAAACATAAACTAGAAATTGCCGCCCAAGAACTAGCACAAAATATAAGATTAGCCCAGAAAAAATCCATAATTGAAGGGGCTAAATATAAAATATCACTTGATCTACATAACATGGATAACTATCAACTACTCCGTGGATGGAAAGGCAAGCTAGTTAGATTGCCTCAAGGAGTATTATTAAAATGGTCCACATACGATGATGGTACTCTCGAGTTCAAACAGTCAACAGGGGCACCTATACCGGGTGGGGGTACCATTGCTATGGGCTATGGTGATAAAACACTTTATATAATTGTATCAGTGGCAACTGGAAGAGTTAGAATTGGCCAAGAACCACCGTAGAGGTGAAAGGTAATTGTCTCATAAAGGTTATTTTTTAATTGAAATAATTATGGCAGTAACTGTATTAGCCATAATCACAGTTTCTGTGTGCAGTCTTTTGACACAAAGTGTGTACTCCAATAAAAAAAGTGAAGAAATAGTAATTGCTACTGCTTTAGCCCAAGAAAAAATCGAAGAACTAAAAGCCATGCCTTTTGGTATAGTTAAAACTAAAATCAACCAATTAAATGAAGAATGTCTAGAACCAAATATTGGTTGTTTTTACCGAAATACAAAAATACAAGTTGAAGATACAAATCTTTTAAAGATTGTCGTAAAAGTAAAGGGAGATAATGGAGTGGTAGAAATTGCTACGTACAAAGGCAAATTTTAAGGGTATGAGAGGTTTTACATTAATTGAATTAATTCTTTCATTAAGTCTTGTAGGTGTAGTCCTAACCACGGCTTTCACATTGTATAGCACTGGTCAGAAAGTGTATCAGCGTGAAAATGATCAGCTTTATGCACAACATAATGTTAGACAAGCTTTCTTGTGGTTATCCACTTCTATCAAGCAAGCTAAGGATGTTAAAGTAATTTCAAAAGACAAGATAAGAACTTTGACTTGTGACAATGAAGAAATAATGTACTATTTCAAAAAAGGGGTACTCTATAGGGAAAAAAATAAGGGAGTAAACCCAGTAGCGCATTTGAACCAAGTGGGCTTTACCCAATCTCCGGATGAAAGTTGTATTGGGATTTATTTGCTGGCAGAGGCAAACGGTTCCAGTGTAAAAATTAACACAAAAGTTGTACCCTTTGGGTTTTTGATATATTAGCTATTTTTTTTGCGATAAAGCTGTCTCCCGCGATTATTTCACTAAATCCAGTTTAGGTTGACTTTGGAATACTTGACCTGTAGTAGGCCTAGCTTAAATCCATTGTTAGGAGAGAATAAAAATGAGGGAAAATCAATTAAAATTAAAAAACTATATGGAGGATGTAGTTGCTCTGTTGTTAGATGAACTTATAAAAGATAAAGATATATGTAAATGCGAGCATTGTCGTCTGGATATGATGGCAATAGCTTTAAATAAATTACCACCTAAATATATTGTAACAAAGGAAGGTCAGCTATATGCAAAAATTGATCTTTTAAACAGGCAGTATCACACAGATGTTATTATCCAATTGCTTAATGCAATAGACATTGTCAAAAAAACCCCGCATCATGGAGAAGACAATGCTATTTAAATCGATGTATACAGGCATAGATTTAGGAGAAAAAAACATTAAAATTGTGTTTTTAGTAAAAAAGAGAGGAAATAAAACAGTAAAAGGCTTTTATCAAATAGAAAATCCAGTAGGAAAGACCACTTTTGACAAGCCTATAGAGCGGGATGCCATTAAACAGTGTTTTAAAAAAATAAACAGGCAATTTCCATCTAAAAAAGTAGTAATTGGCGTACCTAGTAAACATGCTGTATTTAGATATGTACAGTTTCCGTTATTAAATCAAAAAGAATTAAAAGAAGCGATATTCTGGGAATTGCAGGAATTCGATAACATGTTTAATGAAGACTTCACAAGTGATTATGAGCTTATAAATAAGGGGAAAGATGTTAACAATGTGTTATTAGTTGCAACGCCAAAAAGGATAACTATGGATTATGCGACAATAGCGTTCGATTCAGGATTACCTTTGAAGGCGCTAGATATATACCCACTTGCCAATGCAAGGGTATTGAAAGAGGAGGAAGTAACTGATGTAACCGCTATTTTGGATTTAAGGTCCAATTATAGTGAAATAACCATTATTGACGATGGAAAGGTTATACTTAGTAGGGTTTTAGGATATGGTTATAACAACAAAATTAAAAACAGGATATCTGAAATTCTCGAGACTAATAAAAATTGTATAGAATTCATCAAAAATAATCTCGAACTATTCCCTTTATCCTACCAAAATCTTATTTTAGAAGTTTCAAGAACTTTTATTTTTTATTCACTGCAGAGCAAAGGCCGCCAAATCAAAAAAATCATTTTAATAGGTGAAAATGGGAAGTTAGGTTATTGTAAAGATATTTTTGAAAGCTATTTTGATGTGAAGGTTTGCACTACCGATGAATATAAATTTCAATTCATAAAAAATGACGATAATTGCACAAATTATTTTAGTGCCATAGGCTTTGCTTTAAGGAGTTAAAGTATGCGCAAATTAAATCTTCTTCCCCAGGAAATATCACATAATATGTTAAAAAGGAAGCGACGATTAGTACTTGTCTTGATAATCTGCCTTTTGTTAATAACCTCATTGTGTGGCTTGATATTTATAGATAGTAGGAAAAATAGGCTTAAAAACGAAGTTTCAAGCCTTTTACAGGATTTAACTGCTATCAAGGTAAAAATAAAAGACAAAAGTAAATATGAAGATATTTTAAGAGATTTTGAAACAAGGCAGGCCGTATACACTGATTTAACAAAAAATAAAATAAAATACTCTCAAGTATTAAATAAAATCATTTTGTTAATACCTGAGGAGATAATATTGGACACCTTAAAAGTAGATTCGGTAGATTACATAAAAATATATGGATTTGCACCAAAATTGGGCGATATTGCCCGTATTATGGAAGATATAAAAAAAATAAATGGTGTAATAGACATAACACTTGGGTTTACACATTTTATAGAAGTTGGGACTAAAGCCAACAGTCACTACCATTTTGAAATAGTAGTGGAATTACAAGAAGGTTGATAATTAATGCGAAAAAGTCTATCGTTTTTAAAAAAACTCACTACAAACAAAGAATATAAATTTATATTTATATCCATTTTTTGCTTCTTGCTCTGTTTATTTATACTTAATCTTAAAAGAATGGAATACAGTGATTTAAAAAAACAACTTCATGAAATTATGGATGAAAAAGCAATTTATGAGCGGCTTTACAATTTTTCGATGGATTATGGGGAATTAATGACCGCACATAGCAATATTACTAAAAAGTTACCTGAGAACAAAAACTTCACAAAGTTTTTAGTAGATATAGAAAAATGGGCAAATAAGAAGAATATCACAATAATCTCAGTTAATCCTAAAAGTATAGCGACAAAGGATGTGGCGGATGTTGTGATTAATTCCATTCCTTTTGAAATAACGGTTAATGGTTATTATGACTCACTATTGGACTTTATTAGTGAACTGGAAAATTATCCGTGGCTCTCAAGCATTAGTGGGATTGAATTAAATACATTGAATGACTCAAATTCTATGTCCCCGTCTTTTTGGAAACTTATTGTTAAAGTTTATCTATATTATATGCCATATATCAAACCAGCCGTGTAAATTCGATGCCCTATTCACAAAAAAATAAATGTGGTATTATTGTATCGGGGCGGATATAAATCACCGGGAAAATACTATACTTGCTTGAAATCATTTTTTAGATCTAAAAAAAGGAGGGATGATTTGCTTAAAAAACGATTAAGGAAAACACTTGAAGAGCTTGCAAAAAACCACATGGAAGTATTTATTATCAGTAAACCGGAAAACCAATACTATATATCTGGTTTTACCGGTGAAGGATTAATTATACTTACAAATCATAAAAATTATGTTATAACAGACTCAAGATATATGGAGCAAGCTAAAAATGAAATAGTCGATTTTGAAATCATCGAAAGGACAATCAGCAGTTCAACTTTTTCAACGGCTTTTAATATTATTAAAGAGCTTGACCCTAAGAGGGTAGGTTTTGAAAGCCATTTTATGACTGTAAAAGAATATGATGAACTAACTAAAGTTATTAAACCTAAAAATTTAATAAAAGGGGACGGGATTATCGAAAAACTTAGGGCAATCAAAGATGCTTATGAAATCGACTTGATAAAAACCGCTCAAAAAATAACAGATGAAACCTTTAAACACATTCTGAATTTTATAAAACCGGGTACAAGTGAATTAGATTTAGTTGCGGAATTAGAATTTTACATGAAAAAAAAAGGTTCCAGGGGCAAAGCATTCCGAACAGTATTAGTTTCGGGACCGAGGACTGCATTGCCTCATGGGATCCCGTCTGAGCGCAAAGTGCAGTTAGGTGATTTAGTTACTATTGATTTTGGTGCCCGTTTTTCAGGTTATTGTTCAGATATGACTAGGACAGTAATTATCGGAAAACCTTCTGAGCGGCAAAAAGCCATTTATAATACGGTTCTTGATGCTCAAACTAAAGCAATTGAATCTATAAAACCAAATACACATTGCAAAGATATTGACAACAAGGCTCGAAGTTATATTTGCAAACAGGGTTTTGGTAAATATTTTGGTCACGGCTTGGGGCATGGAGTCGGTCTGGAGATACATGAAACTCCAAGTCTATCACCAAAAAGCGATAGTAAACTCTTACCTGGTATGGTAGTAACTATTGAACCCGGGATTTACGTGGAAGATTATGGTGGTGTGCGGATCGAAGATATGGTTGTTATAACAAAAGATGGATTTGAGAATATAACTAGCAGTAAAAAACGGCTAATATACTTGTAATTGGGGGTGTTTTTTTGATATCAACCAATGATTTAAAAACAGGCACAACTGTTGAAATTGATAAAGATGTTTACATAATAATTGATTTTCTACATGTAAAACCCGGAAAAGGTGCTGCCTTTGTTAGAACAAAAATCAAAAACATTATAACAGGTCAGGTATTTGAAAAAACTTTTAGAGCAGGCGAAAAACTTAAACGTGCCTTAATAGAAAGAAAAACCATGCAGTTTCTATATTCTGAAGGTCATATGTTCTATTTCATGGATAATCAGACATATGAGCAATTGCCTATTAGTAAAGACCAAATAGGGAATCAAATAAACTATTTAAAAGATAATATAGATGTAATGGTTATGTTTTATGAAGGAACACCTATTGGCGTTGAATTGCCCACATTTGTAGAGCTCAGGGTAAAACAAACAGAACCTGGATTTAAAGGCGATACGGCTACTGGGGGATCAAAGCCTGCAACTTTAGAAACTGGTGTTATGGTGCAAGTGCCATTATTTATTAATATTGGAGATACTATAAAAGTGGATACAAGAACAGGTGAGTATTTAAGTAGGGTTTAGCGCAACAAAGACTATAGAGGGAGGATACAAAATGTTTGATATTAGGCTAAAGGTGTCTTATGTAAAAGGTCTCGCTGAATGTTTGGAATTGGAAGATGATAAAACCAAAAAATTAGTATCAGGGATAATAGAAGTCTTGGATGAAATGGCTCAGGCTATCAACGATTTAAAAGCAACTATTGACGATACTCAAGAGTATGTAGAAAGTGTTGACGAAGATTTGAAGGAACTGGAAGAAGAATTTTATGATGAGGAAGACGATGATTTCATAGACTATGACGATGAGAGTGACTACGACTTTGATAATGATGAAGAGTTTGATTTAGAAGAAGATTTGCTAGAAATTGATTGTCCTAACTGCCACGAAACTGTGTATGTTGACAAAGATTTTATTGATGATTATAAGGTTGAATGCCCAAACTGCAAAGAAATTATTAAATGTAAAACCGGGAACGGTGATTAATGTAATTAATTTCAAAGAGGGTTTACCCCTCTTTTTTTTTTATGTTGTCATAATAAGTATGTGATTTAAATATAAATTTATTATAAGAGGGGGACAAGATATTGGCATATATAAGAAATGCAAGTATAATATGGGATATTCTCGATTCGGAAATATTGCCTTTATTACCGGTTGGTATAGCCAAACTAATTGGAAAGGTGACAATAGACCATCTATCGTGTCTTGAAGAAATAAGACTTAGACCGATGAGGCCACTTATGTTAGTGATAAATAATGAGGATTTTATGCTTACACATGATGGAAAGCTGACAACACAATATATTAGTGCCTACATTGTAACAAAAGAAGATATATGTAAGACATTTCATTTTATAAGTCAGTGTTCAGTATATTCCTTTGAAGAAGAGCTAAAAAATGGCTATATAACTATAAGCGGCGGTCATAGAATAGGGTTTTCGGGTCAGGTGCTAATAGAGAATGGAGAGATTAGAACTATTAAGCATATTTCCGGCTTCAATATAAGAATTGCAAAAGAGGTCATCGGTGCAGCAGACGAAGTCTTACCTTTTATAGTGGAAAAGGGAAAGGTGTTAAATACTCTCATTATTTCACCACCAAAAGCCGGTAAAACAACGCTTTTGAGGGATATTGTCAGACAACTTAGTTCAGGAGTTGATAGTCTTAAAATTCAAGGTTTTAATATTGGTTTAGTAGATGAAAGATCTGAGATTGCATGTTGCTACGAAGGTATAGCACAAAATGATGTGGGGATTAGAACCGATGTTCTTAATGGTTGCCCTAAAGCCAAAGGAATTATGTTACTGTTGCGATCTATGTCACCGGATATTATAGCGACTGATGAAATAGGAAGAAATGAAGATGCAATGGCAATTGAAGAAGCAATAAATGCCGGAGTCGCCATTATTACGACTGCACATGGTTTAGATTTTGATGATATCAGAAAACGCCCGACGATTAAAAAGATAATAAATAGAAGGTTTTTTGATAGATATATAATTTTAGGTATGAGTTCAGGTGTAGGCAATGTTGAGGCGATACTGGATTGCGATGGTCGGAAAAACATAATTAAAGAAGGAGGGGAGAAAATACAGTGTGGCTAAAATTGGTAGGTAGTACGATGGTGATTATTTCGTGTAGTATGATTGGGTTTATTGTGGCAGGAAATTTTAAATACAGGCCAAAAGTTTTAAGAAATCTTCAAACAGCACTTTCAATGTTTGAAACGGAAATAAATTATAGTAATTCTCCACTTCCAAAGGCTTTTGAAAATATAAGTAAAAAATGTGAAAAAGATGTAGCAAGTCTTTTTGATTCAACTGCAAAAAACCTTTGCCTTCGTTGTGGTCTAACGGCTAATGAGGCGTGGCAAAAGTCATTAAAAGATTTTTGTATAAATTCTTGTATTTCTAATGATGATTATGAAATATTAGTAGCTTTTGGTAAATACTTAGGTTCTACAGACAGGCAAAATCAAATAAAAAACATTAAAGTGACCTTGAATTATTTGAAACAGCAAGAAATAAAGTCTATTGAAGAAAAACAAAAGAATGAGAAATTGTGGCGATACTTAGGAATTTTATCTGGCTTGATGATCCTGTTATTATCATATTGACAAAGGGGTGTTGAAGTGGATGTTGATATTTTATTTAAAATTGCTGCAATAGGAATTGTTATTTCTATTTTAAGTAAAGTATTAGATGAAGCCGGTAGGAAAGAACAAGCCCAAATGACTACCCTTGTTGGTGTTGTAATTGTTTTGATGATGGTAATACAACTTGTAAACCAACTTTTCTCAAGTGTAAAAACAATGTTTCAGTTGTATTAGGAGGGTTTCAATGCAGATTGTGCAGATTGTGGGATTATGTTTGATTACAGTTATACTTGTGGTATTAATACGTGAAGATAGGCCTGAAATAGCCCTTCAAATGGGTATAGTTGTCGGAATTATAGTTTTCTTACAAATGATCGACCAAATTTTAACTGTAGTGGACCTTTTAAAAGATTTGTTTCATAAGGCAAAAATAGAGTATTTGTATGTCTCCATAATCTTTAAAGTGGTGGGTATTGCCTATATTGCGGAATTTGGTTCACAAATATGCAAGGATGCCGGCTCTTTTTCGATTGCAGCGAAAATAGAATTTGCTGCAAAGATTCTTATTATAGTGTTTTCCATTCCGATTTTGATCAACGTTATGAATTTAATAATTGGAATTCTCCCGTGAAAGGTGGTTATGGATATTGCAAAAAAGACATTTTTCGCTCTTATCTTGTTGTTTTTGTTGTTTTCCCCAATATTTAAAGAAGCAATGGGGACTGATGAAATTATTGAAAAGCAATTCGAAGCTATTGAAAAGGCGGAATTTGATACCTTTATTGAACAACTAAATTCAAGTTATGCTGATTACATCCCTCAATACGGACTAAAAGATTTTATAAGCATTATAAGAGGTCAAGAGTCATATGATTTTAAAAGTCTGCTCAATGGTGTAGTTAAATTTTTTTTTCATGAAATATCAATAAACCTTGGCTTGCTGGGTAAACTTATAATAATTTCAATTACCTGTGCTATTATGAGGAGCGTACAAAGTGCTTTTGAAAGCGATAACATAGGAAAGGTGACTCGAAGTTTTACTTTTTTGTTGCTGATAATTATAGCAATTAAGAGCTTCGATCTAGCTTTAAATATAGGTAAAGATGCTATTGATAAGATGGTTAGTGTTATACAAGCATTATTGCCGATAATCTCTGCACTCTTAGTATCGATTGGTGGAATTACTTCTGCGGCGATTTTGAATCCATTAATTTTTATGGGTATCTCTATTTCAAGTACCTGGATTAGAAATATACTTCTTCCAATGACCCATTTTGTAGTTGCCTTAGGTTTAGTGAGCAATTTTTCGGATCGCTTTAATGTATCTGAATTGGCTCGTTTGTTAAAACAAATTTGTATTTTTTTACTGGGTCTTTTTCTCAGTGCATTTTTGGGTATCTTAGTTGTTCAAGGGGCGGCTACATCAGTTGTAGATGGAATATCAATTCGCACTGCTAAATTTGCTTCAAAAAATTTTATACCCATAGTAGGTGGAATTTTTTCTGATACAGTAGATACTATTGTAGGGTGTTCTTTGATTTTAAAAAATGCTATAGGGTTTGTTGGGCTAGTAGCAGTGTTTATAACAGTCCTATTCCCTGTGATAAAGATATTGACATTAGTATTTATTTATAGGCTAGCCAGTGCTGTTATTCAACCTTTGGAGGAAAAAGTTATGATAAAATGCCTAAATAGCATGGCAAGTCACTTGTCTTTTATAGCAGTTACGGTTGGCTCTGTTGCACTGATGTTCTTTGTTGCCATAACTGTAATAGTCGTATCGGGAAATATAACTGTTATGATGAGGTGAGCCCATGCTTAATTCCATTAGCCTTTGGATTAAACAGATTGTTGTAGTAGTAATCTTCACAGCCTTTATTGATATTTTAATACCCGAAGATAATTTCCTTAAGTACATTAAAGTGTTTCTTGGTCTTATAGTTATT
>CAYMGK010000010.1:0-19858 GCA_964389965.1 uncultured Clostridia bacterium
GCTAAGTTTGATGCCATGAGAAAAGAAATGGATGCTGGGTTTAGTGGGGTTGATGAAAAGTTCGAAAAAGTTGACGCAAGGATTGAGCTATTGCGAAAAGAAATGGATGCTGGGTTTAGTAGGGTTGATGCTAAGTTCGATGCTATGAGAAAAGAAACGGATGCAAGGTTTAGTGGGGTTGATGAAAAGTTTGAAAGAGTTGACGCAAAGTTTGATGCCATGCGAAAAGAAATCGCCAACATCAATAAGTGGGCTTTTGGCATTATAGTGACGGTTATACTAGGCTTTGTAACGATTTATTTTAAATGATGAAGAAAGCGAAAGTGGGTTTATTACCCACTTTTTTTGTTTAGTTTGACGGGCATATTTGTAAAACTTATAATATGGATAGGCCCAACATAAACACTGATTATTTTTGCCCAGGTAGGGGTTTATGTATTTTGTTTCAATAGGGAGGGATAAGTTGTGGAAAACAGAAAGATATTAGTTGTTGATGATGAAAAACGCATGGTGGATTTGGTCAAACTATACTTAGAAAGGGAAGGTTTTTCGGTTTCGGAGGCCTTTGATGGTCAGCAGGCTTTAGATATGATAGAAAAGACAGCCTATGATCTTATTATACTTGATTTGATGCTACCTGTAATAGATGGTTGGACTGTGTGTAAAGAACTGCGAAAAAAATACGATACACCTGTTATAATGTTGACAGCTCGTGGGGAGGAGTTTGATAAGGTTTTGGGATTTGAATTAGGGGCAGATGATTATGTGGTAAAACCCTTCAGTCCGAGAGAACTTACAGCTAGGGTTAGGGCCCTTTTGCGGCGTACGGTATCAAAAGAAAACGATGAGGATAGCACTTTAGTATTTCCTAGTTTGTCCATTGATCCTGTGGCAAGGGTTGTGAAAGTCGATGGGGACGAAATAACGCTTACACCAAAGGAGTTTGACCTCCTATATTTTATAGCAAAAAATAAAGACAGGGTATTTAGGAGAGAACAGTTGCTTGAAGGTGTTTGGGGCTATGATTTTTATGGCGGTCTGAGGACTGTAGATACACATATTAAACAATTAAGGGAAAAACTCGGTCGAAGCCGGGTGGCTTCATATATAAATACTATTTGGGGTGTTGGCTATAAATTTGAGGTGTGAGTGATGGATCCCAGAAAAAGCATTATAACAAAACTGTGGCTCTATATGACAATCCTGACAATTGTTGCTCTTTTATTCTCAGGACTAGTGCTTTCCAGTATTTTTGAGGATTTTTATTTTAATATGCGGAAAAATGAGATGCTAAATCAAGGCCAGCAGCTAATATCCCTGATTTTAGGGGGTACAAATCCTTCCGAGCTTCTTGATGTAAGCAAATTCATCAATGCCCATGCGGTTTTAATAGACAGACAGGGCTTGATTCAGGCTAGTTCGAACATAATAAAATACAAGGGGATTGCTATTGGGGCGAAAGAGTTGGAAGCCGTGTTAAAAGGTAATATTGTCATTCATAAAGGCCATATGCCCCAGTTTGATGCATCCATGCTTACAGTGGCTTTGCCCATGAGAACTGAAGCCGGTGTAGTCGGTGGCCTAATACTGTATTCACCTATGTCATCAATTAAAAATACCGTATGGCAGATAAGGCGCTCTATTTTATTTACCGCCGCTATTGCAGTGATAATTTCCACAGCCTTAAGTTTTGTTTTGTCAAGGACAATATCAAAACCACTTGTACGGATGAAAAAAATCGCACAGGAAATGGCAAAGGGAGAATTTAAAAGCAAAATTGATGTAAGTACTAATGATGAAATCGGGACTTTGGCTAAGGCCATGAATTATTTATCAAATGCGTTAAAGGAAAATATAAGTGCCCTTGATCAAGAAAAAAAACAACTTCAAAATGTACTACTGAGTATGACAGACGGTGTTATAACATTTGATACCAAAGGGCGTATTCTAATGGCCAATCCACAGGCAAAGGAAATCATGTCACATTTAGGGGAAGATGATAGCAATTATCACTCTAATATATTAAAGCCTATACTGGAACGGGCTAGAACCAGTGGTGAATATATTGTTAAAGAGAAAAGGATTAATGGGAAAGTAATTAACATTAAAGTAGCACCACTTTATGACGAAAAGACGAAACTCTGGGGGATGCTGGTGGTGTTACAGGATATTACCAAAGAAAGAAAATCGGAAGATTTAAGAAGGGAGTTCCTGGGAGATGTATCTCATGAACTTAGGACCCCACTTACGTACCTGCAAGGGTATACTGAGGCTATTTTAGATGACATGGTTGAGAATAAAGAAGAGCGTGACAAGTATCTCAATATCATTCTTGAAGAGACATTGAGGTTGCGTAGATTAGTAGATGAGTTACTAGAACTTTCTCACATCGAGGCAGGTCATCTGAAAATAAAGAAAGAGATTTTTTCTGTTAAAGATCTTGTGGAAAGGATTTATAAAAAGGTCTTACCCTTTTGCAAGCATAAAAACATTAAGCTGGTTACAGAAACGGGGGACATGGCCACGATCACAGCAGATGGAGACCGTATTGAGCAAGTGCTGATAAATCTTGTTGACAATGCAATAAGGTATTCCCCTAAAGGAGGAAGGATAGTAATAAAAGCCCAACCCTTTAAGGAGGGTGTAGTTATTTCCGTAAAGGACAGTGGTTCGGGAATACCTGAAGAACAACTGCCCTTTATTTGGGAAAGATTTTATAAAATTGACAAATCCAGGGCAAGAGAAAAAAGTGGTTCGGGCCTGGGTCTTGCCATTGTTAAAAAAATAGTAGAACTACATGGCGGTAAGGTTTGGGCGGAAAACAGTCCAAAAGGTGGAACTGAATTTTTCGTTTTCCTACCCTAAATCCCTAATAATCTCTTCAGCATTATGATATGGGAGATTATGTGCATCAGCTACTGCAGCATTAGTGATCTTTCCGTTCATAACATTTATTCCTTTTGCAAGAGCCGGATCATCCAGAACGGCCTGCTTCCAACCTTTTTTCGCCATTTCAAGTAAATAAGGTAATGTGGCATTTGTTAGAGCGAGGGTGGATGTGCGTGGCACGGCCCCGGGGATATTGGAAACAGCATAATGAATGACACCGTGTTTTACAAATACAGGTTCGGCATGAGTAGTGGGGTATTTTATGGTTTCTATGCAGCCCCCTTGGTCAATGGCTACATCTACAATAACACTGCCAGGCTGCATCTTTTTAACCATTTCTTCGGTTATTATCTTAGGTGTTTTACCACCGGGAATGAGCACTGCTCCTACTACAAGATCTGCATATTTCGTGGCTTTAGAAAGGTTAAAGCGATTTGAATAGAGCGTATCAATTCTTCCCATGAAAATATCTTCTAAGTATCGCAACCTGTCCACATTAATATCTATTACGGTTACTCGGGCACCAAGACCCATAGCCCTTCTAATAGCACCGGTGCCTACAGTGCCGGCTCCAACTACTACCACTAATCCCGGTGTTACACCGGGCACTCCTTCTAACAAAATACCTTTGCCCCCACGAGTTTTTTCAAGGTATATGGCTCCTTCTTGAATAGCCATGCGACCGGCAACCTCACTCATCGGTGTTAAAAGGGGAAGACTGCAATCACTGCGCTGTACAGTTTCATAGGCTATAGCAGTTATACCTGAATCCATAATGGTCTTAGTCAAATCCAAATCAGCCGCCAAATGCAAATAGGCGAAAAATACTAAGTCGGGCCTTAAAAACTTATATTCTGTATAATGAGGCTCCTTGACTTTTACCATTAGGTTACAATTCCTCCACACATCAGAGGCGTTTTCAATGATTTTTGCTCCTGCAGCTTTATAACTCTCATCAGAAAACCCCGATTTAATCCCGGCACCTTTTTCAAATAAAACCTCATGACCACAGGCTACTATTGCATCTACACCGGCCGGGGTTATAGCAACCCGATTTTCCTGTTCTTTTAATTCCTTAACAACTCCAATAATCATCTTTTTGCCTCCTCAGCTCCAAGTAACAAAGCAAATATAGTAATAAGTATATCAAAAAGCCAATAATTTAACCAGTGCAAATTTCCCATTTCTCCGCTTCTTTGGTGACAATCCCTACTTTTATAGATATAATATAGGCTAGGAGGGATCTATTTATGTTTAATCAAGATAAATTAGCGGACTTCCCGGAAAAACCCGGTGTATATATAATGAAAGACAAGGGGAATAAAATAATATATGTAGGGAAGGCCATATCCCTTAAAAACAGGGTTAGGTCTTATTTTCAATCCCCTAAAAACCTTCCGGTTAAAGTTGCTACAATGATTGCAAAAGTAAAGGATATTGAGTATATTGTTACAGATTCTGAAATTGAAGCACTCATCCTCGAATGTAATTTAATCAAATTTAACCGGCCAAAGTACAACATTCTCCTTAAAGATGACAAACAATACCCCTATATCAGAATCACATTGAGCCAATCTTTCCCTCGCCTGGAAGTTGTCCGGAAGATCGAAAAAGACGGGTCGAAATATTTTGGGCCATATGCTAATGCCGGGGCTATGTGGGAAGCTATTGATATAATAAATAAGGTTTTTCCTGTAAGAAACTGCAGAAAAGACCTTGATAATGTACCGTTAAAGGAAAGGCCCTGCTTAAATTACCACATTGAGCGCTGTCTTGCACCTTGTCAAGGATTTATAGGAGAAAAAGAATACAGGGAGATAATAAATGATATTATTTTGTTTTTAGAAGGAAAGCAGGAAACTTTAATAAAGCAATTAAGAACTAAAATGCATGAAGCCTCGAGTGACCTAAATTTTGAAAAAGCGGCGGTGCTAAGAAATCAAATTGAATCATTGGAAAAAGTACTTGAAAAACAAAAAGTCGTCTATACGGATATGATAGATCAGGATATTATTGCTATGGCAAGGAGTGGTGACAAAGCATGCATCCAGGTGTTTTTTGTCAGAGAGGGAAAGCTTGTTGAGCGTGAACCATTTATTTTGCAGAATACAGCTGATGAAAAGAGGAAGGATGTCCTTACAGCATTTGTCAAGCAATTTTATAATAATGCTCATTTCATACCAAAGCAAATCATAATTGCTGAAGAAATAAATGATAAGAAGATAATAGAAACCTGGCTCGGTCGCAAAAAGGATGCTAGGGTCTATTTGTTGGTGCCTAAACGAGGTGAAAAGAAAAAATTAGCAGAAATGGTGGCGGAAAATGCAAGGATATACTTAGACCAAATTGAGAATAAGGCTGAACGGGAAAAATTAAAAAACACACAGGCATTAGAGAAGTTGCAAAAGTATTTAAATCTAAAGGATATTCCAAAGCGCATAGAAGCCTTTGATATTTCCAATACCCAAGGTGCCCAGTCGGTGGCCTCAATGGTTGTATTTGAAAACGGACAACCGAAAAAGGATGACTATAGGAAATTTAAAATAAAAAGTGTAGTAGGTCCTGATGATTTTGCAAGTATGAGAGAAGTTATTCATCGTAGGTTTAAAAGGGCCCTTTCAGGGGATGCAAAGTTCAACGTGTTACCTGACCTGCTTTTAATAGACGGGGGCAAAGGTCAGCTGAAATACGCAAGAGGGGCTTTAAAGAAATTAGGCCTGTCAAGTATACCTACAATAGCTTTGGCAGAAGAATTTGAGCACATTTTTATTGAAAGTGAGGGTGGCCCAATCATACTACCGGAAAACTCTGAAGCCATTTATCTTGTGCAACGTATAAGGGATGAGGCTCACCGCTTTGCACTAAGCTTTCATAGGACTTTAAGAAGCAAAAAAACCCTTCGTTCAGTGTTAGAGGATATTCCCGGAATAGGGAAAACCCGAAGATTGGCTTTACTTAAGTCGTTGGGAGGTCTAGAAAATATTCGAAAAGCTACCTTTGAAGAGCTTGTGGCAGTGCCAAGTATGAATAAAAGGGCTGCACAAGCAGTATATGATCATTTTCACCCCGAAAATTCTTCTTAAGTAAAAAAACAGGAAAGTTCCTGTTTTTTTTTCATAAGTATCTACAGGAGGGGTGAAGATGAGAAAATACTTCATAATACTTGGCCTCATATTAATAGGTGTGGCCTGGTTTTTATTTGCACGATTTAGTAGTATTACCATTAGGCAACTAGATGAATTAGGTGCCGTAAAAATAAAGGTAGATTTTCGAATTCCGATAAAACAGACAGAAGATATAGGGGACAAAATCCAGTTTTTTTCTGAAAGACCCAATACTGAAATCGCAAAAAGCTTTCGGTGGGTCGACTCAAAGACTTTGGAGATTTTTGCCATGGAAAAGGAATTGCCGAAGGGTTTTAAAACAAAATTCCATATTGGTCCGTTAAAAACATATGTACCCGGTCTTTACAAAGTGGTGAAAGCAGATTTTCAGGTCAGTATTCCACCTTTCCTAACAGGGATTTCTCCCATAGTATCGAGCTCGGGCCCCGTTACAATGGATTTTTCCACGCCAATTGATATGGAGCAACTAAAAAAAGGACTTATGGTGGATTTTGAATATACTTTAAGACAGGGTCATATTGTAAGTAAGGAAGGCAAAATATTTTGGGACAATAGCAGTATAGAGGTATTACCCGAGCATAAATTAATTCCCGGGAAAAAGTATGAAATACAGTTCAAAGGTCTTTTGTCAAATCTCAAAGGCAATCATGAAAAAGTCGGTTTTCATCGCATATTCCAAGTGGCGAAACCCCCAAATGTGATTGAAACAAACCCTACTAATGGTGAAAAAGACGTTAAACTCTACGAGCACATCATTGTAAACTTCGATGAGGATATAAAAGAGGCTAATATAAAGGTTAGCAACATGAATGGTGATGTAAAAACAGAAGGAAAAACCGCTGTGTTTAAACCCCACTCAGTGTTTATGCCAAATGAGACTTATAAAGTTGAAGTAACAGGTAAGTCTATTTTTAATGAAAAAATACGTCCACATATTTTTGAGTTTCATACCCTTAATATGAAGGATAAATGGTGGGTTGAAATAAACCTTAGATCAATCCAAAAAGTGACAGTATACAAGGGTGGAAAGATCATAAGATCAATGGTTGCTTCTGCGGGACTTTCTGATCCCGAATACCGTACACCTAGGGGTTTTTTCTCTTTAAAAGATAGGGGAAAGTTTTTTTGGGCTGAGAAAATCCAAGAAGGGGGTCTATACTGGGTGAGAATAACCGGCAATTATTTAATTCACTCAATTCCACGCAATAAAGACAATGAAATTATAGAGGAGGAATTAAAAAAGTTAGGCATCCCGGCGAGTCACGGTTGTGTAAGACTGAAAGACCATTATGCCAAATGGTTTTATGAAACTGTCCCGGCTGGAACTATGGTTATAATTCATGATTAAAGGGGGAGACGGCTAAGCCAATATTATGGATTTCGTTTTTTCTTTTCTCATCCTAGTGGGGATCGTTGTGGCAGCTGCCAAGGGCAGAATAGATGTGGTCACTACTGCCGCCATGACATCTGCTGGTAGTGCGGTCCAAAGGGCTATAACTCTTATAGGTATTGTGTCTTTGTGGTTAGGTATAGCGAAGGTAGCTGAGAAATCCGGTATTATTGATGGTTTAAGTCGGGTAATAGCACCGGTTTTCCGTTGGCTTTTCCCTTCAATACCCGAAGGCCACCCTGCACTTGGCTGTATTTTAATGAATTTAAGTGCGAATATGCTTGGTTTTGGCAATGCGGCAACACCTTTCGGACTTAAAGCCATGAAGGAACTCCAAAAACTCAATTCGCATCCTGATACTGCCTCTGAGGCTATGTGTACATTTTTAGCTATTAATACATCAAGTGTTACATTAGTTCCAACTACATTGATAGCTTTAAGAGCTGCAGCCGGTTCAAAAAGCCCTTCAGAAATTGTTGGGACAGTTTTATTTGCAACAACTTGTTCAACTTTAGCGGCGATTTTCGGGGATATGATAATAAGGGAATTTAACAGGAAGGGGAGATAGAATTGGCATCAGGAACATTGGGGACAGGATTTTCATGGTTTATACCGGGATTAATATTTTCGGTTTTCTTATATGGTCATATAAAGGGAATTAGAGTATTCGAGGTTTTTATTGAAGGGGCTCAGGAAGGATTAGTGATGGCCATAAAGCTGATGCCTTATCTTATAGGGATATATGTGGCAGTCGGGGTATTTAGAGAGTCAGGAGGGGTGGATGTTTTTGTAAAAATCTTGTCACCGATTTTAAAAATTATAAAAGCACCCACTGATGCCTTGTTTTTATCAATAGTCCGAAGTTTATCAGGGCCTGCAGCCCTAGGTATGACAATGGAGATTTTTGATAGGCACGGTCCTGATTCATTTATAGGGAGATTAGCTTCTACAATGCTAGGGTCCAGTGATACAACATTTTATATTATAGCGGTGTATTTCGGTTCTGTAGGAATACGAAAAACCCGTTATGCAATCTCCCTTGGATTACTTGCTGATTTCGCGAGTTTTGTAGCATCGGTTTACATTGTAAGGAAAATATTTTTGTAAAAAACCGCTGCAATTACAAAAATTCTATTAAAGTGAGAAGACTTTTGTAAAAGTTCATACCCTCACCTGAGACTAATTCCTGCCACAACAGCCCCTATGAAATTTTCATCTTTGAAAATAGGAGTTGATACACTTATAGTAGGGATTCCAGTGAGAGCCGAAACATACATCTCTGATGAAAAGTCTTTTCCGGCTTTTGCCATCTTGAACCAATCTCTAAATGAAAAATCTTTTACCTCAGAGGGATTTGAATTTGCAATACTCTGACCATATTCATCCACAGTTATTATACCTGTTAAATTAGGGAATTTATTTTTAAGTTCATTGAAAATGCGGTGGTGTTTTTCTTTTTGCATTGAAAGCATTTCTTTGGAATTGGCGTACTCTTTAAGGACATGGAGCACTTTGGATTTTACTTCAGCTGATACATCATATTCGCTTTTTTGCAATACTTTTTCTACATAACTGTAAATTTCCGTAGATACTTTTATAAGACTTTCCGTAGTATTATTTATATTATTCATAACTGCGGCCTGCTCCTGTGACACAGCTGCGGTTTGCTGGAAAGCTGAGGATATATCCTGTGTAAGTGAGAAAAAATCCGCAATGATTTTTTTAATTTCGCTAGCAGCTAAAGCTTCATTTTTAGTAAGTGTGTTTATATTATTCATTGAATTAAGTGTATCCTCGATGACTAATGAAGTGGAATGTAGCGAATCTTTTGCTTTACTTGCCTGACTCACTTCCTCTTTGACCTTATCAAAACTTGCCACGATCTCCTCTGATAATTGAAGAATCTTAGTGCTAATGCTTTTTATGTTGTTCTTTATTTTTCCGGCGGCCTCCTGTGCATTTACTGAAAGTTTTCTAATTTCATCTGCTACAACAGCGAACTGTCTTCCCGCATCGCCGGCCCGTGCCGCTTCAATAGCAGCATTAAGCGCCAGTAGATTTGTTTGTTGAGCGATACTTTCAACTGATGTTATGATTCCACCGATTTCATCAGTTTCCTGTTTTAAAGCCTGCACTTTTTCAGCGGTATAACTATTCTCTTGTGAGGTCGTTTCAATAGAGTGAAAGAGGTTTCCTATTATCTCTAGGGTACTTTGTAGGGAGTCTTGAACTTCTGTATTGCCTGAGACTACTTTTGATGTTTCTGAGGCTATGCGGTTGGAAAGTTCGCTGAGTTTTCCAATCTCCCCTACGGCATTATCACAGGCCTTGACCTGTTCCTCCGTTTCCTGGGCAATATGATTTATGGTTTCCGCAATTTCTTGCGAGGATTTAGCCGATGCATCAGTCTCAGCGGAGAACCTTTTACTTAGCTCTCCAAGCTGTTCGGAAGCAATAGAAAGCTCTCCTACAAGATGTCTAGTATTTTGAGTGACAACACTTATTTCTCGACAGAGTTCACTTATTATACTTTCCTGAATTTCATCAAAACTCTGGCTAAGAAACCCCTTGTTAAATTCTTTAAGCCGGTCTACTATTTTATTGATGTTATTGATTTCGGATTTTTTTTGGTAAATATGAATTGCATTATAAAAGACAATGGTTATCACAGATATCACAATATATGGTGTATTTAGTAAATCAAACTTCCACAATGCCACAGAAAGAATGCCAACAAAGACAAGATTATAAAGCACTAAAAACATTTGTTTCCACAGAAACCAATGGACGCCCAGTGCGCATTTTGTGGAAAAATAAATGAAAAGCAAGTTGTTCAAGTACCATGAAGTATTTGATTTATTAAATACAAGGAAAGGTCATTGATCGTCCAAGGTTACTGCAGTCCCTCCTCCCTATAGTTAAGATATTTTAAATGGTTCGCACAGCTTTTAAAGTAGTTTCGATATCCTGAGCCGTGATTCCATAATGTGTTACAAACCTTACTAATGGCACATTTCCGCCATTTACAAGGATGCCTTTTTTACGGAGCTTGACTGAAAACTCACCTGAAGTCATTTTAAGACCACTGATATCACAGAAAACGATATTTGTCTGAACACTTGGCATATCAATTGCAATCCCAGGTATTTCATTTAGACCTTGGGCTAGGGTCAAAGCGTTTTTATGGTCTTCATCGAGCCTTTCAATCATTTGCTCTAGTGCGACAATACCGGCAGTAGCAAGAAAACCTCCTTGACGCATTCCACCGCCAAGCATCTTCCTGAATCTTCGGGCTTTAGAAATGAATTTTTTGCTTCCAACCACTATTGACCCTACCGGTGCGCAAAGGCCTTTGGAAAGGCAAAACATTGTCGAATCAGCATATTGGGCAATTTCCTTTACAGGTACATCGAGATAAACTGCGGCATTAAAAATCCTGGCCCCATCCATATGTATTGGAATACCGTGTTTTTTTGCCATATCGTAGGTTTTTTCGAGAATATCCAAAGGTATGACAGTGCCACCTGCATTATTATGAGTATTTTCAAGGCAAATAAGTGAAGTCCTTGGTAAATGTATGTCATCTGCCCTAATATTCCTCTCAATATCCAAGGGATTTAAAATCCCCCTTTTACCTAAAAGGGGCTTAGCTTGGACTCCGGCGAGTCGGGCTATACCGCCAACCTCAGCATTAAAAATATGGCATTTTTCTTCAAGAATAATTTCATCTCCAGGTTGAGTATGTGTCATTACACAAACTTGATTTCCCTGAGTGCCACTTGTAACAAACATTGCGGCTTCTTTTCCAAACATATTTGCTGCTATCTTCTCTAAACGGTTGATGGATGGGTCTTCACTGTATACATCATCACCGACTTGGGCATGATAAATTGCATCACGCATTTCTTGTGTGGGTAAAGTTACTGTATCACTTCGCAAATCAACATATTTCATAAATATATCTCCTATCGTAGAATTTTGGTATAATTATAACAGTTAAAATAAAAGTTCGTTATAAAAAGCGGAAATCCTTTTTTTTTAAAAGATTTAAGAGGTTTATTTATACCTTACAGCGAATATGTTATTAAATAATATCTATATTGGTAAGGAGGTTTGATATGTGTGATTGGCAAAACTTTCATAAACGATCCTGTTTTTGTTGAAATTGCCAAAGAGGCTATGCGAAAAGTGGAGGAGGTCTATAAACAGGAACGCAAGGGAGGTCTTGTAAGTTTCACTAGAATGTTTGTAGATCGGTTTGCCCCCCAAATATCTGTGAAAAAAACTGATCCAACAGAATTTGAAGAAACGCCGGGAAATGTGTCCTTCGAAGTAAAACTTGCCATTGTATACGGGGTTAAGATTCCTGAAGTGGCTGAAAAAGTCAGGGAAAAGATTATCAGTGAAGTGGAAGCACTTACAGGATATGTAGTAGAAAAAGTTGACCTTGTCATTGAGAGAATTATAAAACCTGAAGAAGTGCAAGAAGAAGATCTTGAAGATCCCCCCTTTTAAACAACAATTAAATAATACAGACCCGAAAAAGGCGGTCTTTGGCCGCCTTACTTAATGCTTTTTTTGCGGCTACTTTTTCCACTTGTTTTGAATGGTATAAAATGTTACACTGGTTTTAGATTTGGATAAGTGGGGATTTGCATGATTACAAAAGGTGATAAAGCACTTATTGTTTCAGTAATAATTATAGCCTTTTTGGTTTTAATGGGCTTTAAAGCCTTTGGCTTTACTGATGATAAAAGATATGTTTTGATAGAAGTTGATGGAAGCCTTCACCAAAAGATTTCCATAGGTGCAAATGGTCCAAACTCAAAAATCACAGTGCCGGTAGCTAACGGAAAGAATACAGTGGAAATCGATAAAAACAGAGTAAGAATGCTATATGCGGATTGTCCTGACAAGGATTGTGTCAATCAAAGTTGGATTAGTCGCCCCGGCCAAATGATTGTTTGTCTTCCAAATAGAGTGATCATAAAGATTGAAAATAAACCCAGGGACAAAGCGGATATAGATGCAGTGAGTTATTAAAAAACATTCCTTATAAAAGGATCGGATTAAGTTGCTAAAGCACCGCAAAATGATATTACTTTCTCTTTTTGTAACTTTCGGCATCGGCTTGCATATTGTAGAAAATACGATACCGGTGCCTTTTCCTATACCTGGAGCAAAATTAGGCCTTGCCAACATCATTTCACTTTTAACTTTAGTGATTTATGGTTTGAAAGAGGGCCTTATTGTCAGCGTGCTGCGCTGCATTATAAGTTCATTGTTGACTGGATCCCTTCCAAATTTACTTTATAGTTTATCCGGTGCAATTTTGAGTATTATAGTCATGGGGTTTGTGTACAATTACTTTAAAAATACATTCAGTTTGATGGGGATAAGTATTCTTGGTGGAATAACTCATAATTTTGCTCAAATTACTGTGGCAAGCCTTATCCTATCTACTTTTGGATTATACGTTTATTTACCGTTTTTGATGATAACAGGTCTTTTGACCGGGCTATTTATCGGTATTTTGGCAAATTTTTTGAAACAACACCTTATCACAACCCTTATAAAAATTAAATTTTTAGGGGAGGAGCAGATAGAAAAATGAAAAGAAGTTATCGTAGTCCTGTAATATTGGTTATAATAATAATAACAGGTTTAGTTATTGGAGGCGTTATAGGTCAGATTCTAGGCCATTATGCTCCGATTTTGAATCAGGGAAAAAGCATCGGCCTGTCAACAACTAATTTGGATTTAGGTATCATAGATATAACTTTTGGCTTTGGTGTAAGTATGAACCTTGCTGGGGTAATTGGTCTTATTATTGCAATTCTCCTATATCAGCGCATGTAATGAGGACAAAAATTATGTGTGATAGCATAATCTTAGCTTCGGCTTCCTTGCGGCGACAACAGCTATTGGCGCAGATCGGCCTTAATTTCATCGTGGAACCGAGTTATATTGAAGAGACAATAAATCATGAAATGGATTTTGGCCAATTGGTGGCTAATATTGCTTATCAAAAAGCCGCAGCCGTTGCCCGAAATCACCGTAGGGGAATTATCCTTGGGGCAGATACTATAGTGGTTTTGGACAGGGAGATTATAGGCAAGCCTACCTCATTGGAGGAAGCAAAAAAAATGCTGCAAAGCCTGAGTGGCCGTTGGCATAAAGTCTTTACTGGATTATCCCTTATAAATGCTGATACAAACCATTACATAGATGGATTTGAAGAGAGTTTAGTCAAATTTAAAACCCTTAAAAGTTCTGAAATAGAAAACTATATAAAAACCGGTGAACCCTTGGATAAGGCGGGGGCCTACGCAATCCAAGGGAAAGGTGCTTTATTTGTTGAGAAAATTCAAGGTGACTATTATAATATAGTTGGACTACCGCTTTTTAGATTGGGCTTGTTGCTTAGACAATTTAACATTAAAATACTTTGATATATGGAGGCTGAAGCTTTTGGGAAACTATATCTTGATGAAGGATCTACCATTGGAAGAAAGGCCTCGGGAGCGCTTGCAAAGATATGGGGCTCAAGTTCTGAGTGATACTGAGATTTTAGCTGTTTTAATAGGGACTGGGTATCAGTCAGAGTCTGCATTAGTTCTTGCTCAGCAGATCCTAAAGGGAGATGGCGGAAAAAGCGGACTTGCCTATGTGATTGACTCAAGTATGGAAGAATTGTCGAAAATTAGGGGTATTGGCCCCGCTAAGGCGTCTCAAATAAAGGCGGCCGTTGAATTAGGTCGAAGAATATCTGCGTACAATAAAGATCAACAAGTTACAATAACAAGTCCATCAGATGTAAAAAGTCTTCTTATGGAAGAAATGAGGTTTTTGGAAAAAGAACATTTTAAAACGATTTTATTAAACATAAAAAACCATGTTATATCTATAGAGGAAATTTCCGTAGGTAGTCTTAATTCCTCGATAGTGCACCCTAGGGAGGTATTTAAACCAGCTATTCGAAGGAGCAGTGCTTCAATTATATTAGTTCACAATCACCCAAGTGGTGATCCCACTCCTAGTCGTGAAGACATTGAAGTGACTAAAAGATTGATTGAAGCCGGTAAAATTCTCGGTATAAATGTGTTGGATCATATTATTATAGGTAATAATTCTATTCTCAGTCTCAAAGAAAAAGGTCTTATGTAAAATTTCATACAATAATTGAGGGAAAAAGCTGAGGCACCAGAAAGGGGAAAAAAATCGATGAATTTTTTAAACATATTCTCAAAGGACATGGGCATTGATTTAGGTTCTGCCAATACATTAGTACATGTTAAGGGAAAGGGTGTTGCGCTTAAGGAACCGTCAGTTGTGGCTATAGCCCGTGACACAGGTGCAATTCTGGCAGTTGGTGAAGAGGCCAAGTTGATGATAGGTCGCACCCCTGGCAATATAGTGGCTATAAGGCCGATGAGAGACGGTGTAATAGCCGATTTTGATGTAACTCAGAGCATGTTAAAATACTTTATATCCAGATCACTGAAAATCAGATCATTTATAAAACCTAGGGTAGTTGTAGGTGTGCCTTCAGGGGTAACTGAAGTCGAAAAAAGGGCGGTAATTGACGCTACACTTCAGGCTGGGGCACGTGAAGCCTATTTAATAGAAGAACCTATGGCGGCAGCTATCGGTGCAGGCCTTCAAGTTCATGAACCGGCCGGAAATATGGTAGTGGACATAGGTGGCGGTACAACTGAAGTTGCGATAATCTCATTAGGTGGTATAGTTACGAGCAGATCAATTCGAGTCGGTGGCGATGAAATGGACGAAGCAATTGTCTATTATATCAAGAAGGAATACAATCTCATGATTGGTGAGCGCACAGCAGAACAAATAAAGATCATGATCGGATCTGCGGCATCGGGCACAACTACAGAATCTATGGATGCAAGAGGTAGGGATCTAGTTACTGGTTTACCTAAAACCATTGATATCACTGCAAAAGAAATAAATAATGCTTTAGCGGAGCCGGTGAACAATGTTATAGATGCTATTAAAGTTACCCTTGAAAAAACTCCACCGGAACTTGCTGCAGACATAATGGATAGAGGTATTGTAATGACAGGTGGTGGCTCAATGCTTACGGGCCTAGATAAAAGAATAAATGATGAAACCGGGATGCCTGTCCATATTGCCGAGGAATCTATGAATTGCGTAGCTATGGGCACAGGTAAGGTTTTGGAAGAACTGGATCTTTTAAGGCGTGTTTTAATTTCGCCTAAAAAGGTGGGTTAAAGGTCGTGGTGTTCTTACGACGTCTTTTGAGGAGAAAAAAGTGGTTAGTCCCCGTGTTTTTTTTGATCATATCAATTACAATTGCATCTTTAACCTTAAAGCAGGAACAAATCTTCAAAAAGATTGAAAAACCAGTAATATATGTATTCAGTCCTGCACAAAGATTTTTGTCAAATGTAGGTTTTAGAATAAAAGAAGGGCTGGATATAGTACCACAAATTTTTTATTTGAAAGAGGAAAATAAGGCTCTGAAAAAACAAATTTCAGAGCTCTTACAGTATAAACAAAATATCATTGAACTTGAACAGGAAAATACTGATTTGCGCAATTCTTTGGGCTTTAAAGAAAGAAATTTCCAATATCAACTTGAGGCTGCTGAAGTAATTGGCAGAGACCCAAGTAACTGGTTCAATACCATATTGATTGATAAAGGAGAAAAACAGGGTATAAAAGAAAACATGGCCATAATAACCGATAAAGGTTTAGTCGGCTGTACAATTAGCACTACACCCAGCACATCTAAAGTAATGCTAATAATAGATGAGCGCAGCTCTGTAAGTGCTATGCTACAAAGGACCCGTGACAATGGGATAATAAAGGGAACTATTGATCCGGCTCCAAGTGGATATCTGAAAATGGAGTTTTTACCTCAAGATGCTAATCTCGTAAAAGGTGATATAGTAATTTCCTCAGGTTTAGGTGGCTTGATACCAAAAGGCATTGTCATTGGTGAAGTGTTAGAAACTAAAATAGAGCCACATGAATTAATGCAACATGCTATAGTTAAACCTGTGGTGGATTTTTCCAAACTCGAGCGTGTTTTTGTTATAAGAGGTGAGAGGGGAGCTATTCAATGAGGACTATAGCATCTTTTTTTGTACTTAATGCACTTTTACTAGTTCAAACCGCTTTATCAAATTTCATTAGTTTTTATGGGGTTAAACCGGACTTGCCACTGGTTTTTATTATATGTACCGCTATAGCCAAAGGCAAAAAAGCGGGAGCCCTAACCGGAGCGCTAAATGGTGTTGTAGAAGACGTCCTTTTCGGCAGATTTTTAGGTCTAAATGCCATAGCAAAGCCTATTACGGGATATATCATAGGATATACTTCCCGGGACCTTTACAAAGGTCGTGTTATAATAACAATGAGCATGACGTTCATTGGTTCAGTTGTATTTAATCTGTTATATCTGTTAATTGCATTTTTTACTGGTGAGTCAAGCCAACTCTGGCACCACTTTTTAACTATAGCAATTCCATCTGCATTGTTAAATATGATTATATCCCCATTATTTTATTTCGGTGTTTTTAAAATGGAATGGTTTTTTAACCATTATTTTGATACAAGGTACTAACTACTAATTCATCCTTTTTGAGGGGTTAATATGGATGTTAAAAAACTAGAAAAACGACTCAATATGCTGTTGTGGGTAGTGATTCTTGCATTTGCACTACTTGCAGTAAGTCTATCTACTTTACAAATAGTCAAGGGAAACGAATACGAAAGATTAGCTGAAGAAAATAGAATTAGGCTTATCTCTATTACTGCTCCAAGAGGGATCTTCAAAGACCGCTATGGCAGAGAGCTAGTAAATAACAGGCCTAGTTTGACAGTATCTTATATGAGTGTTAAAACAGAGGAACCAGGGCGAGAAGAAGTATTTAAAATCCTCAGAGATATTCTTGAAATACCACAATATACAAAAGTGAACAACCAAAAACATACAGTGAGTAAAGACGGTAAAATTGTCTTAAGCCAATTGCCTGTAGCCGATAAAAACGGCGATGGAAAGATTGACTCCGATGATATTCTCATTATTGAAGAAAGCACTGGAAAAGTTATCACCCCAAGTAAAATAAACTTTGATACTGGCACTGTTACAGTTGATATGCCACCAGGTACAGAACTATTAATTTCTTATAATTATGATACATTAAAAAATAAAATAAGGGGTCAAGACTACAGGCCTGTCAGATTAAAAACTGATGTGGACTTTCAAACAGTGGCGGAAATCGAAGAACGGCGACTACCCGGTGTAGTTATTGAAGTTGAACCGATGCGGAACTATCTATATGGTAGCATTGGCTCACATGTTTTTGGATATGTAGGTGAGATAAGCCAAGAGGAACTGGAAGAATCAAAAGATAAGGGATATCGTCCCGGAGATCTTGTAGGTAAAATAGGTCTTGAAAAGGTACTAGAGTCCTACTTAAAGGGAGTTGATGGTGGTCAGCAAGTAGAAGTATCTGCAACAGGCAAACCTATAAAAATCTTAGGTCAGAAAAAGGCACTTTCCGGACATTCAGTGAATTTAACTATTGATGTTAAATTACAGCAAGTAGCAGAAAACAAGTTAAAAGAGCAACTGTTTAAATTGCAAACAGATAAGTACCAACCCTTTCCAAATGCCAAAAGGGGTGCTGTTGTTGCACTAAAAGTAAAAACCGGTGAAGTTCTGGCAATGGCTAGTATTCCGGATTTTGATCCAAATATGTTTGCAAGAGGTATAACTCAAAAAGAATGGAAGGAAATCTCCTTAAACCCACTGAACCCTATGGTGAATTTGGCCATTGGAGGTATATTCCCTCCAGGTTCAGTTTTCAAGATGGTGACAGCAACAGCGGCATTGGAGGAAAAAGTAACAACAGAAAGGGAAAATATACGCTGCCAAGGGGTTTACTGGACTATTTTACCCAAAAAAGACTGGAAACCCGGGGGTCACGGGATAGTAAATTTTGAAAGGGCTATTGCCGAATCCTGTAATATTTACTTTTACGAAATGGGTCGCAGGCTTGGTATAGATAATATAGAAAAATATACAAAGATGTACGGTTTGGGAAATATCACGGGAATTGAATTACCGGGGGAAAAGGCGGGTACAGTTGCAAGTCGGGAATATAAAAAGAATACTTTTAGTAAAGCAGAAGATAAAATCTGGTATCCAGCCGAGACTTTAGATGCTGCTATTGGCCAGGGGTACAATAGTTTCACTCCAATACAAATAGCAAATTATGTTGCTGCAATAGCCAATGAGGGCACTTGGATGAAGCCACATTTAGTAAAATCCATAGCTGATAAAGATGGCGATATTGTCTTAGAGAAAAACCCGGAAATAGGTGGTCAGTTAGATGTTTCCCGAAAAACTTATGAAATGATAAAAAAGGGTATGAGAGGTGTAACACTGCCAGGAGGTACTGCTTATAGCGTTTTTGCGGATTGTCCTTTGCCCGTTGCCGGTAAAACTGGCACTTCAGAATGGGATGTAAACAAAGATCCCCATGGTTGGTTTGTAGCCTTTGCACCATATGAGGATCCTGAAATTGCCGTTGTCGTATTCATAGAACAAGCCGGATCAGGAGGGGCTACAGGTGGTCCAATTGCAAAGGCTATATTCGAAGAGTATTTTCATTTAGGTGAGACCGAAAATTTAAAGGATTACCTTATTCAACCCTAACCGTGATCCTTACAGATTTTGGATTTCATGTTAAAAAAAGAAGGATTTATACAATTGATGAAGAATAAAATACTTTGCAGTGCTGTTTGGAGGGGACTGGCATAATGAACGAACCTATAACTATCAAAGGTACAAAAGAGGGCATAATCATAATACTTGAAGAAAACTCAGATTTTGAAAATACCAAAAAAATAATTCATGAAAAACTAAAAAGTGGTCGCAATTTTTTTGCCGGAGGCAAAGTGAGTTTGAAGGTTAAAAACGGTTTTTTGAACAAAGATGAACTTGATAAATTAGAACAACTTTTCACAGATTTTGGAATGAGCCTACAAGAAGCAAGCTCTCCTAAAACCCTAATCTTCCCGAAGCCAAACCGAAGTAGGGTATTGCTATTAAAACGGACTTTACGGTCTGGACAAAAAATCTCTTACCGGGGTACCATTATTATTTTGGGGGATGTGAATCCTGGTAGTGAGGTCGTTGCTTCCGGCGATATACTGGTTATGGGCACTCTTCGGGGCATGGCTCATGCAGGAGTGGAAGGTGATACTACTGCTATTGTGGCTGCATTTCGCCTTAATCCAACTCAACTAAGAATAGGGGAAATCATATCTAGGCCTCCAGAGGAAAAAGAAGTAGGACCATCCTTTCCGGAAATAGCACGCCTAAAGGACAATGTAATAATCATAGAACCCTATAATGCTCCAAAATAATGCAAAAGTAAACAGGAGGGATAGCATG
>CAYMGK010000011.1:0-6389 GCA_964389965.1 uncultured Clostridia bacterium
AAAACCCCCCTACGATTTTAAAATTATAATTACTAACAGTATATCTTATAAACCTGTATATTAATCTGTTTCTGTTTAGGTTATCTGAAAAGTATTTTGCATCATTCTTAGGTGAAAAAGCCCTTTCCTAAACAATACATGCCACAAAATTATCCTCACCAAATATTTCGTCACATATCTTCCTTAAATTATGAACTTCATTATCATCAATTGATATAAAAATTACTCCATCATCTGAGAGAAGGTTTTTAGCAAGTCTAAGTCTTGGGTACATCATGTTTAGCCATTCTATATGATATCTACCACTGTATTCGGGATTTGTGGTGTTTATCCTTCCATGTTTTTTAAGTTCTTTTATATTCAAATCCATTTGCTTGTTAAAATGTCTTTCTTTTTTGAGCTCTTGTTTCAGTTTCTGGATTTGGCTTTCAATTTGGGATAATTTTTTTGATAATTTCATTTTATCACCATTCCGGTGCCAAATTTAGAATCTAATAATTGTTAAGTATTATTTCTACATCACTTCTCAAAAATCCTTGTATTATCTGTGACTATATGCTTTTGGAAAATGCTCTGTTTGCTTATGCTGCAATACTTGTGAAAATGTACAAAAAAAGAAGGTAATAACCTTCTTAGAATCGATTTTTTATAAATGGTGCGCCTGGAGGGAATTGAACCCCCGCAAAACCCGGCTCCGGAGGCCGGTGCTCTATCCGCTGAGCTACAGGCGCACATCGGTGATGTACATAAAATGATACCTTAATTTTTGCTACAAGTCAACGGAAAAGCCTTGTTAGGGCCCAAAGATTTTTATAAATATCTTTCCTATGGTCTATTCCAATTATTAGTATTTTAACTTCATCATCATTTATTTCGGCAATTACCCTGTAATCTCCGACCCTGCTGGGTTATATTTATTTTTTTTAGTTGTTTTTCCGCATTTCTTTTAAAAACGATTAAATATCTCATACTACAGTCCCAATCTTTTCTTTACTTCGTCGAAGGAAATATACTCAACTTCATTATTTTTAAACCTTTGCTCATAAGCCAGGATCGCTTTTAAATCGATTTCATCTTCAATTTTCTCTTCTAAGGCTTCTTTCATTAAAGTTGATAGAGGGATATTTATATATTTGGCATACTCTTTATATAATCTTTCTTCATCGCTATTTAATCTAACTGTAGTTGTGCTCATGAAAATATCTTCTTTCACTGAATATGCCCAACATATTGTATCACAATGTGTTATAGTATACAATAAAAGCGTATTTTGAGCAGAAGTGCTACACACCTTCAATTAGAAGAATAATATTGCATTATTTTTGCTTCCCGAAGCCAGAAGCACCAATTCATACTATATCCTCAGGAGCTGGAGCTACCTGCTTCGGTTGATTTGATGCTCTTTGGGCCTCCTCCAGTAGTTTTATACATATAGTATGCAAAACCTATAATGGCAGGTGTAAACCACTGTGTCAATGTTAGTAAGCCAAATCCCCAATGGGGATTAATGTGTTTAATCAAAAAAAGTGGGTTTTCCCGAACTGTTTCTTCTATAAAAGCTCTTAGTATTTGATGATACCAGATAAAAGACCAGAATTGGTATCCTGCAGGGACATCTTTTTTTTGAAGATAAAAAAATCGTATGAGCAATATAACACCGATAGAAGATCCTACAAGCTGCGCAGGCCAACGGCCAAAGGGGAACTGAGTCATCCGGCCAAGTACTTCTTGGTTAAATATATTGCCTATACGGACAATAATATAGCCAAAAGATAGGCCTACTACTGTCCAATCCGCTAGAATATTTGGGTTTATCCTGTTTTTTTTGCAATATGACCAACCTGCTAAAAGACCGCCAAGTAGGCCACCATGCCAAGCAAGGCCACCTTCCCATACTTTTATTACACTTAGAGGCTCCGAAATGAACCATTTGGGATAATTGCAAAGTACAAACATTAGCCTAGCACCAATTATTCCTGAAATAATAACAATCATGACAAGATTTAGCACAAAATCTTCGTCTAAACCGATCTTTGAAGCCATTTTTAATAAATAATACGACCCTACTAGAAATGAAAGAGCAACAAATATACCATACCAATGTACAGGAAATGGTCCTAACTTAAAAGCATAAGGGCTTAAATTCACTAGCATTGCGAAACCTCCAATTTGATTAAGCTTGATATCTATTTTGTTTAAGTAATCGTATCAAAACACCAACACAAAAACAAGTATAAATAGAAAACCGGCCAAAGCCGGTTTTATGAAATGTGTTTAAGGTCCTATATAAAATTATATTTTGTTCATTTTTACTTTAATATTTTATCTAAGCGCTCTTTTTCAAGGATTATTCGCTTTTCTTTTTTATCATAAGCGTGAAGTGCCCCATCTACTAGGCTTGTTATCAAAGTGCCTTTAGCTGATGTGTTGCCTTTTAAATGTGGTGCATCAAGTATCCCGAGTTCAACAGCCTGCACCAATACCGATGGATCTGATAAAGGATCATGAGCACCAGTTTTTAAGGCTTTTATTGCCTCTAGGGTGATATTAGCTTCTTCTATAAGTTCATTCTTTCTCATTTGCACTTTAGGGTCACGGGCAATATCCACGGCACCTAACATAGTGTTTTTTATAACACCTTGCACTATTTTGCAGCTTTCTATAATCTCATCTGCTGTAGCCGCGTGATGAGCTTCACAATATCCTACAACATGGTAAATATGCGGCTTGATGGCCATAGAGAGATAAGCCGATGCTGCAAGCTGGCCTTTGGCTTGATCTAAATCAGGTGGTAAACTGGCAATGCCGGCACGGGCTTGTCGATATGCCGTGAAGTCCTCGTCTTGTAAACTTTCAATTAGTTCAATTTTCGCTAACATTTTTGCAAGATCCATGGCAGGCGAAATAGCCGGTGGGACATTGAACATATATTGTGCAATGTAATCTTTTACTCCCATCTTCTTTGCATTATATGCTGCTAGGTATGCACTGACTACACCAATCGTATCATGGGCATCCCTAAGGCTCCAATGGTGTGATTCATTTACCTCCACAGGTATTGAGCGATCTCCATGCCACTTCATCACTTGTTGATTTTCCACAATGGTTTCTTTTACTGAACGGGGACTTCTTCTATCAAGGACACTGTACCAGTAAAGTGGCACAGCACACCATGCATTTTTTATAGTCTCATTTAGAAGTTTTGCAAAAGGGATTAGGTTTTTAGTCCCACTATAACAGCGAAGAATCGGATAGTTACCTCTACGAGACGCCAAGTAAACCCTCTCAAAATCCTCCCTTGACCGAAGTGGTACTCCACCGGCGCCATCTAGACGGTGATCCATCTTATCTTGATCAAAAAAATGTTCTTGGGTATTTTGATCAGGGGCTATTGAAATAACATCCAAAACCCTCGACTCGGCTATTTCTTCTATGGCTTCAACTGTTTTGTCTACAGAGGGCAACCCAATATGGTGTCTTAATAATGGGTACGGATATTTGGATGTGATTCTGGAAATGAGGGTCTGTGGGTAATCCTCACCTTTTTTATGGCTTTCACCTTTTAAAAACGCCATAACCTCATTCGATCCCTCCGTGCCATTAAACACAAATGAAAAAATATCACTTTCTTCGGCAATTTTAGCAGTGGGCTCAGTGCCACCGAAAACCCACTTAATATCTTGTAAGCCGGATAAGAATATTTTCTCTTTTAACTCTTCGAGAATCTGTATAAGAGGTTCTGCTGTAAGACGATAACTCACTCCTACATGAGTGGGTTTTTCTTTCTTCACCTCGTGAAGAAGTTTATCAACTGAAATTGCGGCACCTAAAAACTTAGTTTCACATCCTTCCCTTTCAACTAAGTTTAAAAAATTCATTATACCATCCACGTGTACACAATTGCCTATGGAGGCAGCAACAACCTTTTTCATCATGCTACTACCTCCTCGGCTTTGGCTGTAGCAACAGCCGGTTCGCCTGTTTGAGCAAACTCCAGTATTTGAGAAGCGGTCATTCCGGCTAGGCCCAATTTCTCAACGGTTCTACCTTCTCGTAGAAAGTCCCTACCTGTCATGATATTTGCAAGTTTAATGATGGTATCTATTCCCGGAGTCTCTATACCCAATCTTGTGGCAATAGAAGATATGGGGACAAGGCTACATGGTACATCCTCATAAATATATCGTGTATCCAAACCTTTAGGGGCCGTAAGCCCTTTATATGCTGAGTTGTTTTGAATAGCCTCATAAATAGATCTTCCCTTAGCCCCATAAGACTCCCTAAGCCACCGCTTTGCGGAAACAGCTTTTACACCAAGGGCCCTTGCTACTTTCATCCTTTCAGAATCGAGTGTCTCAAGCATGTTACCTATAGATGAAGTTATACCTTCCAAATAATATTCAAAAGTTTCCCCTCGTTCAATATGACCGCTGTTTAGCAATGTAGGCGCAGGGTGAAATATAGCGCCAAAGTTATTGATACTTGTTTCCATCACATTTCTAGCCGGGGTAAACTGAGGATAAGCCCCAGATAAGAGACTTGTCACTCTTTGTGTATATACTGCCGGAATTGCGGCTAATGCGACTTCGTGTTTTATACTGAAAATTTTGGCGCTATTTGGGCCCGTTGCTCTACACGCATAGATAAAGGTTTGGGCTTCTGCAACCACGATATATTTTTGACATCCTGAACTTCTTAAAGTTTCATATACTTCCAATGCACCACCTGTGCGTCCGGGATTTAGCACTATTATCTGGCCATCTTTTAAATAAGGTGCCATTAAACGGGCTAAACTATAATGACCAGTAGCAGGAGTCGTTATCATTATAATGTCTGTTTCTCGTATAGCCTCCTTAAGGTTGCTTGTGACTAAATTAAGTGTTCCCGTGCCTTCAACTGAACCGCTGATTTCGATCTTCGGATCATCGATAAGGCTCTGAATTCTCGCTTGTGTCCTATTATAAAGATTGACGGAAAAACCCCTGTATGCTAGATAGCCTGCCATAGCTAATCCCCCATTGCCTCCGCCTATAACTGCAAAGCGCACATTCATAGGACTCATCATCATAACACCCCTCCTTTAACGTATTTTGGACAAAATTAAAGCTATGGAGATCCATAGCTTTCGAGTTGCTAGTAATAACACTCAATTCTACCAACCTCCTCTTGCCACGCCTGCGAGGTTAGCTGCCGGGTTCGGACTGAAGAGTAGCCCTATCCCTTTGATCAAGAATAATAATATTCTCAGGTCGAAAGGAGATTCACCCCAATTAATCGGTTCCCCCGCTTCTTTCCAATGAAAGAATTAAGCGCTTAGATTGAGAGCGTTTATTAAATTTCTTATATTATAGCAGAGTCCTATTCCGTTGTCAACTATGCCACATCTAATTTTCACGGGTTTTTTACGACAAAAATCGCAGTCAACTGACTACTTCGGCTTTTTGACACTTTAAGAAAAAACGGATAAAATGCGATTCCATTGCATTCAGTGGCTTTTGTACTATCCGGTTTATTATTGATGATTATTGTCCAGTTCTGTTAACTTTTCTATTACTTGGTGTAATCTCTGTTTGATTTCCTCTGCTACTTTATCGTATGCATTTATTTGCTGGCCGAAGGGATCGGTGATTTCCATGTTGTCATCAGTAAATTCACCTAATAAAAACACTTTGCCCTTTGTCTTTGGAAATTTATTGACTATAAAGTCTTTATGACCTTGGGTCATTGTAAGTATTAAATCAGCTTCTGATGCACTTTGAGTGAAAAGTTTGGCCTTGTGATTTCCCAAGTCTATACCTTGCATCTTCATAACTTCTATAGCATTTGCGGAGGCTGGTTGACCTTCGATAGCCGCTATTCCATAAGATAGCACCTCGATTTTGTCACTTGCTTTTACATCATGAAGTAGTTTTTTGAAAAGGGCAGCAGCCATAGGACTGCGACATGTATTGCCAGTACAGACAAAAACCACCTTTTTCAATAAAAAAAACACCTCCTATACCTTAAGGACATTATATCCTGCGGCTTTGTAAAGCCTATTCATCACTGCAAGGCCTATACCGTCCTTTGGAATACTTTCTACAAGAATTTTATCCACTGCCAGTCGGTCAAATTTCCGCAATATAGTAAAGAGGTTTGATGAAATTGTCATAGGTGCAGCCCTATCTCCTACGGAGATTATATGCCCGTGGGTATATTTATATCGGGATTGGGCCGTAGCCATTATACCCACTTTAAATCCTTTAGTTGAATAACGTTTTGCCAATTCCGATATTGTTTTAATTTGATTTTCTATTGAGCCTTCAACTACAATCATTTGGGCTTTTGGGGCATAATGCCGGTACTTTTGTCCCGGTGAACGCGGCACGGCGTCTGGAGCAAGACCTGGA
>CAYMGK010000011.1:6399-13136 GCA_964389965.1 uncultured Clostridia bacterium
TCACTTGGCCTAAAATACTTTTCAGTTCTTCACGGGTTACTCCACCGGGTCTTAAAATCAAAGGTATTTTTTCGGAAACATCTAAAACCGTTGATTCCACACCGACCGTAGATACACCTCCATCAAGAATCATTTCAATTTTGCCTTCTAGATCTTCCACGACATCTCTTGCATGTACTGGACTTGGCCTTCCGGAAATATTGGCACTTGGTGCAGCTATTGGAACTCCGGCAGCTTTAATCAGTTCTAAAGCAACTGGATGTGCCGGCATCCTTACTGCCACTGTATCAAGTCCACCGGTAGTGCCAAAGGGCACTATATCCCTTTTGTAAAATATAATCGTCAAAGGTCCGGGCCAAAACTTGTCCATTAAAATATGCGTTCTCTTCGGTATTTCTTTTACAAGCTGATCTAGTTGTGTGATATCGGCTATATGCACAATCAAAGGGTTGTCCTGGGGTCTGCCCTTTGCAACATATATCTTCTTTGCTGCTTCCCCATCTAGTGCGTTGCCACCAAGTCCATAGACGGTCTCTGTGGGAAAAGCCACAAGCCCGCCCTTTTTGATTATCTTTGCAGCCCTTTCTATTTTATCCTTTTCAGGCTGGTTTTTATTAATTATCACTATTTCAGTGTTTAACATCATACAACCTTCTTTTATTTTTTGCTTGGTATGAATATTATTCCGTATTTAAACAAGTAACCCCGAAACCACTCTGTCTAAACCTGTATAGTCTTTAGTAACTTTGATATCTTTAAAACCCGCTTTTTTAAGTATAAGCCCCACATCTTTGGCCTGATTCCAACCAATTTCAAATACAATTTTGCCATTTGGTTTTAGGAATTCACGCACTTTTGATGCTATCCTTTTATAAAACTTCAAACCGTCCTGGCCACCATTTAAGGCAATCTGTGGTTCGTGCTTCACATCTTTTGGGAGTAGAGCCAAGTCACTTGTAGGAATGTAGGGTGGATTTGCCGCCACAACATGTAACTTTCTAATATTATTCATTTGCAAAGGATCCCATAGGTCTCCTTGAAATAAAAAAATGCGGTCATCCACTTGATGAAGTTCGATATTTGATTTTGCCAAATTGTAGGCAACATCAGATATCTCAGTAGCATAAACCCTAACATCACTATTGTTTACAGCCACTGCAATTGATATGGGCCCAATGCCACTGCACAGATCAGCAATAACGGGATTTTTAATGTGGTGGATAGTATTTAATATCTCATCCACTACAAATTCAGTTTCAGGCCGTGGTATCAATGCCCCTTGTCTAACATAAAAATTTAGGCCGTAGAATTCCTTTCGGCCTGTGATATAAGCTATGGGTATGTTTTGACATCTCTGTGTCAATAAATCCCTGTAATGATCAACTTGACGCCAAGTAAGGTTTTGTTCAATATCTGTTAAAAGTTTCGTCCTGTCCTTTTCTAGGACATGTGCTAAGAGCAATTCCGAATCTAAAAAAGAATTTGCTATATTTGCATCAACAAGCACTTTTCGACCCATTGTTAAAGCATCTTTTACTGTCATAATAGCACTTCCATCCTTATGTCAGTCCAATAGGGAAAGCTTTTTAGCCTGGTCTTCAGCTGTTAAAGTATCTATTATCTCGTCTAGGTTTCCTTGTAGGGTGCTCTCCAATTGATGAATGGTAAGATTTATGCGGTGATCTGTAACCCTTCCTTGGGGAAAATTATATGTACGTATTCGTTCACTGCGATCACCTGTGCCCACTTGACTACGCCTATTTTGTGCTATTTCACGATCCTGTTCTTCCTGATATTTTTCCAGAAGTCTTGCACGTAAAACCTTCATGGCCTTGTCCTTGTTTTTGTGTTGGGAGCGTTCATCCTGACAGGTCACTACAAGCCCCGTAGGAAGGTGAGTTATCCTTATTGCCGAGTCGGTAGTATTCACACCCTGTCCTCCATGCCCCGATGCTCTAAATATATCGATTCTCAGGTCACTAGGATTTATCTCTAAATCTACTTCTTCAGCTTCGGGCAAAACCGCAACAGTTGCCGCTGATGTATGGATTCTACCACCGGTTTCAGTTGTGGGAACCCGCTGCACTCTGTGGACACCCGACTCGTACTTCAGTCGGCTATATGCACCTTTGCCGTTTATCTCAAAAATTATCTCTTTGTAACCCCCTAGCTCAGTCGGGTTTGAGTCTATTATTTCGGCTTTCCAGTTTTCTTTTTCTGCATAGCGGCTGTACATGCGAAAGAGATCTCCGGCGAAAAGAGCCGCCTCCTCACCACCGGTCCCGGCCCTTATTTCCATTATTACATTACGCTCATCATTTGGATCCTTTGGAAGTAATAGTATTTTTAACTTTCCTTCTATCTTTAATTTTTTTTGTTCCAATATATCCAGTTCACTTTTCACAAGTTCTTCCATTTCACTGTCATCAGAAACTTCTTTTAGCAATTCTGCATTTTCTTCCAACTGCTGAATGATATTTCTATACTCATTGAAGTTTGTAACAATATCTTGAAGTGAAGCATGTTCTTTAGTTAATTTTCTCCACTCTTCCTGCCTGGATATTACTTCCGGGTCCGCTATCTTTTCTGTAAGTTTATTGTACTTCCTTTCCACTGCTTTCAGTTTATCTATCATAAAAACACCTACCTAATTTCAGTTTAAAACACCTTTTAATGCGGCTATGGCCACTTCCAGTTGGTGTCTGTCCGGTTCCCTTGTAGTTAGTTTTTGAAGCCACATACCTGGAGCATTTAATGCTTGCACGAAGGGGTTATTACTTTTGCCGGCCAACCTTATGAATTCATACGAAATACCGGATACCACAGGTAACATAACTATTCTCGATACTATTCGTTTGATTATACCGGGCCAATACATTAGAGAAAACACAAAAATACTCACTAGCATAACTATCATCATGAAACTGGTGCCACATCTTGGATGAATTGTCGTATATTTTTCAGCATTTTCCGGTGTCAATATTTCATCGTGTTCAAAACAATGAACAGCTTTGTGTTCGGCACCATGGTACTCAAAAACCCTTTTTATATCCTTCATCATGGATATACTTACAATATATAATAGGAAAATTGCCATTCTTAAAAGACCTTCTGCAAAACTAAGCATAAAAGGGCTTTGTAGGTTGTTGCCAATAAATTTGACAGCAACAGTAGGGATTACTATAAATAATAAAATAGCAAAACCTACAGCCAAAACCAGTGCAAATGTTATATCTTTAGCAGTAAGTTCTTCCTCATCTTCATATCCTGCTACACTAGCAGAATAAGATAATGTTTGTATGCCCAAAATGAGCATTTCCACCAAAGCCAAAACACCTCTTAAAATTGGTAGCTTGAATAATGTGTATTTGTCGGAAAGCGAATGGTTCTTTTCAGTCTTTAAGATAATCTCTTCATTTTTTCTGACAGCTATAGCTGTAATCTTGGGCCCTCTCATCATGACACCTTCAATTACAGCTTGACCTCCTATATTGGGTTTGACGGATTTCATTGTTATCACACCTTGTAATATGGATTAATAAAAAAGGTCAGAGACAGCACCTCCAACCCTTTTAGACTACTCAGTATCTTTTAAGCCATATCTCCTCTTAAATCTCTCAACACGGCCACCGGTATCCACCAGTTTTTGCTTACCTGAAAAGAAAGGATGGCACTTTGAACATATTTCTACACGAAGATCCGCTTTTGTAGATCCCGTCTCAAAAGTATTCCCACAAGCACATCTCACTGTGGCCTTAACATATTTGGGATGTATTCCTTCTTTCACATTTATCACCTCTTAGTTTAGTATATTTGCAGATAATACCGATGCTTCTTAGACTAAAAATAGAGAATTGATTTTAGTTTGTAAAAGCATATGGCACTGTAAATGTCCAGTTAGGGCCTTAGATTCTTTATGTTGAAATCTCTTAGTATTATAGCACACGCTAAAATTTTTCACAAGAAAAGTTTATCCTTCAACATATACACTTTCGCAGGGAAGTTAAACATATACATTTCCATATTCTTGAAGTGAAGTTATGGTTGGTTTTTGTCCACATAGAGGGCAACGGGGATCTTTTCGAAAACTCGGGACCCTAAATTCCATATTTAATGCTTCAAACAGAAGCAAGTTGTTTTTTAACAGTTTACCTACACCACCCAGTATTTTTGCTACTTCAATGGCTTGCACAAACCCCATGACACCGGGTACCACCCCGAGAATCCCCAGATCTAAAGTCGTAGGAATCCTTTCTTGTGAAGGTATTTGCGGAAAAATACATCTATAACATGGACCGGATCTTGGCAGAATAGTCCGCCCCATTCCATTAAACCTTAAAACTCCGGCCTCAACAAGGGGTTTGTTCATAAGAAAACAGGCATCATTTAAAAGATAGCGTGATGGAAGATTATCAAGACCTGCAACAATAACATCATAATCCTTAATAACTTCCATAACATTTTGTTTTGTTAGATTAGTGAAGTAGGTTTTTATATCTATTGAAGGATTTATTTGATTTAAAAATAATCGGGCTGATTCCACTTTAGGCATACCTATTCTGGAGGTAGCGTGCAAGATCTGCCGATTGAGATTAGTCAATTCCACATAATCTCCATCAACCAAACCTATTGCCCCTACTCCTATTAATGTCAAGGCAAATGCGGCAGGTGAACCTAAACCTCCAACACCCACTATCAGGACCTTTTTATCAAAGAGTTTTCCTTTAGATTGATCATATGGCTTTAAATCTTCACATATTCCAAGGTCATTGATCTTTTTTTTTGTAAAAGTCATTGACATTAAGTCGAAATATAATGGGTTGTCTAAAGGCTTTCCGATACCCAAACAACTTTTAATAACCTCTGTAACTACTAAAGTCCCAATGAAACAAGCCGATAAAATTAGACCTTCAGATATGAGATGTTTTTGCTCGCGGGCAGACAAATCAATTGTCTTCAGAAAATCATCGCCACTGACCCGTGTACCCTTCAATATGCTTATTATTCCCTGCCAAGGCTCCACAATGGCCATTATTGCCGGAATATGAAAATCGGTTTTATCTAATATTTGAATTTTACCAGTTACAAAATCTTTGTTACCCATGATCACTTTCAAGCAAGGCTTTTTACAGCTCTTTGGTGCAAAATTATCAACTAAGCCTGAAATCTCATGGGAAGATCCAGTTATTATGGTGCTTGGATTTATATCTTTTAAGTTTTTCACGAGTCTTTCAAAGCCAGCAGTTTTTACAAGGTTACATGATATTTCACCAACACCAACAGCCGTTAAATAATAAAGCAAAGGTGCTATTTCTTCAACAGACGATGAGCAAATATCTACATGGCACTTCATAAGCTTTTTTTGCCCTAGACCACTAATTTCAGGCATGATGATGTGTCTGAAAAACCTTTTCGCCTGATCTTCAGGTAATGTCATTACCACAAACCCCCATTATTAACTGTGTTTTCGACACTGTAATCCGCATTTCCCGGGAAATAGGCACTGTGGTTTTTTGTTGTCTTGTTATGATAAAGCAATAAACTTCCCACACTCCGGACACTTTTTATCCTGAGTTTCAACCTGCACACCTAGTCCTGACCTCTCTACAATAAGCTCGCCACAAGTAGGACAATAAGTATTGTTCCCTACTTCATCTATCACATTACCTGTGTACACATAGTCAAGGTACTTCATTGCAATGTCTCGTGCTTTTTGTATCTTTTCAATGGGGGTGGGTGGAATATCCAATTTGTAATTAGGGAAATACCTTGTAAGGTGAAGTGGTATATCCTTTCTAAGAGATGCTATCCATTTGGAAAGTGCCTGAATTTCATTATCACTGTCATTCATGCCTGGTATAATAAGGGTTGTTATTTCTACATGGCATTGACTTTGTGCCTTTTCCACAGTTTGTTTTACAGGCGCAAGTCGACCTGATGCCATGTTTTTGTAGAAATCCTCGCTGAACGCTTTGACATCTATATTCATTGCATCAATATATGGCAATATATCCTGAAGTGGTTCTTTTTCAATAAATCCATTTGTAATAAGAACATTTTTTAGGCCTTTGTCTTTTGCAAGTTTGGCACATTCTAAAATATATTCATACCAAATTGTAGGTTCATTATAGGTGTAGGCAATACCAATATTATCCCGGTTCCGCTTTGCCACTGCAACTAATTTTTCAGCAGAAATCTCATTAGTCGGTACCTTGGTGATATGTGCAATTTGCCAATTTTGGCAAAATCTGCATTTAAAGTTACAGCCTATTGTCCCTACAGAAAAAATCATGCTTCCCGGATGAAAGTGATATAGCGGTTTTTTTTCAATCGGATCCATCGCCCAAGATGAAACTCTACCATAGTTAATTGAATACAACTTGCCGTTGCGGTTTTTTCTGACTTTGCAAGTCCCTACACGTCCAGGGGCGATTTTACAGTGATGTGGGCACAAATAACACATGACTTTATCATTTTCTATTTTCTTATAATACATGGCTTCTTTCATATCAATATAAACGGTCCACAATAAATCAGACCCCTTAGAGCCTCCTTGGTTTTACAAAAGTGCTTCCTTTTTCACAATTATATTATAACTTTAAACACGGGATTTTTGCAAGTTCAATAAGTTGATGTCATCGGAGATATGTAAGAAAAAAAGCCACTAGCATGTGCCAATAGCAGGAAATCTGCCACGGTAAAACTTACGACAAACTAACCCTTTAAGCCAAGCCTAG
>CAYMGK010000011.1:13146-19697 GCA_964389965.1 uncultured Clostridia bacterium
TCATAAGTTAAATCTTACCAGAAGGACTTTCTAGATCAAAATCAATCTTAATTTACCGTATATGCCCATTTCCTAGAATTGAGTATTTCACTGTTGTCAATTCTTCTAAACCCATAGGGCCTCTAGCATGGAGTTTTTGAGTGCTAATGCCTATTTCTGCCCCCATGCCAAATTCGCCACCATCGGTAAATCTTGTCGATGCATTTACATATACACAGGCTGCATCCACTTTTGAAAGAAATATATTTGCCCTTTCATAATCTGTCGTAACAATAGCTTCAGAATGAAAAGTTCCAAAGCGGTTGATATGCTCAATAGCCTCATCTAAACTATCCACTACTTTAACACCTAAAATCATATCAAGGTATTCTACAGACCAGTCACTTTCTTTTATAGGTAAAACATCCGGGCAAATTTCCTGTGTCCTACTACAGCCTCTGATTTCCACACCCATTTCTTGCAGTGTTTTCAATGCATCAGGCAAAAACCTAAAAGCTGTTTTTTTATTTACAAGTAGTTTTTCAACTGCATTACATACAGAGGGCCTATCAGTTTTGGCATTTACCAGAATGTCTTTTGCCATATCAATATCCGCAAATTCATCCACATATAGGTGGCAATTACCCTCTCCAGTCTCTATTACCGGTATTTGTGAGTTCTCGATTACGTTTTTAATTAAACCTGCACCACCTCGGGGAATTAAAACATCCACATAATCTTTCATTTTAAAAAGTTCATGGACCCGCTTTCTGTCCGTATCTTCGATTAATTGTATGCAAGCCACGGGGAAACCCGCTTTTTCAAGGCCCAAGCGAAGTGCCTTAGCAATGGCCTTATTTGAGTTAATGGCTTCAGAACCACCCCTTAGAATAACACTGTTTCCCGTTTTTATACAAAGACCTGCTGCATCTGAAGTAACATTTGGCCGTGATTCATATATTATGCCAACAACACCTAATGGCACTTTTTGTTTTAATAATGTAAGCCCATTTGGTCGCTTAATAACTGTCCCTTCCCCAACAGGATCAGGAAGATCCAAAAGATCTAAAAGACCTTTAATCATACTATCAACCCTTACTTCATTTAGCATAAGCCTTTCTATCAATGCCTCTTTTAGACCCCTATTCCGAGCCGCTTCCAAATCCTTTAGGTTTGCTTCGATAATTTCCGCTTTCATTTCTTCAAGAGCTTCTGCCATCATTCTAAGGGCATGGTTTTTAACTGTCCCTTTAAAACTTGCTGTTTTATAAGCCGCTTCCTTTGCAGCCTTTGCCATTTCTAATATCATATTCAAGCAAAATCACTCCACTATATAGCATTTTTTTCGGATGCCTGTGCTTGTGGTTTGAAAAATGTCCCACAATCTTTCCCTTCTAAAATCTTGTAAATATCCGTAGGATTTTCTCCATCTATAATAGCCATGGCAATTCCCGCCTTTGTCGCAATATGGGCAGCTTTAATCTTACTTTGCATACCACCTGTGCCGAGTTTGGAGTATGTGCCCTCAGCTAGTGCCTCAATCTCAGGTGTGATTTCTTTAACATAGGGTATCTTCCGTGCTCCCGGTTCATGTGGTGGTGATGTATATAAACCATCCACATCTGAAAGTAGGAATAAGATATCTGCATCAATGAGCTTTGCCACTACTGCTGCTAAAATATCATTGTCCCCAAAGACAATTTCCTCCACTGCTATTGTGTCATTTTCATTCACAATGGGGACTACGTCAAAATCAAAAAGAGTTGATAGTGTATTAAGGGCATTTTGGCGGCGTACTCCTTTTTCTATGTCATCCCTTGTGAGTAATATTTGTGCCACATTGATACCATATTCTAAAAACAGTTTTTCATAAAACTGCATTAAAATACCCTGACCTACTGCTGCTAACGCCTGTTTTATTCTGATATCATCCTCCTTCTTTACTCCAAGCCTTCCAGCCCCTGTCCCTATGGCGCCTGATGTAACCAAAACTACGTTTTTCCCGCTATTTTTAATATCCGAAATTACCCTGACTAATCTTTCCATTCCTGAAATGTTCAATTTGCCATTATTGTGGACTAATGTTGTTGTACCTACTTTAATCACTATTGTGTTATAAGTGTTTGATTTCATATGCTTCACTCCAAGTAATATAAATATAATATTGTAATATTTACATGTTCCGCCGTGTTATTATATTACACATATGCGAATAAAATCAATAGTTGCCATAGATCTACCGGAGGGGCTTTTAAGGAAGTCAAATGTGTCTAATTACTTCAAACCTTTTTATTTCATAAGGCTCATTAGATCTTATGCCGGCCTTTTCTAAAACAATATTTAACTGTTCCTCAACCGTATCTACACCTTCAAGAGCCGGAAGTAAAAGTCCTGACCTGTAATCCTTTTTTACAATAACACCGTATTTTTTAGGATCCAATTCGTCAATTGAGACTATGGGTTCGGGTTTTGTCAGTACATCTACTGAATACACAAGTTCTGGCAGCTCAGTAGGTTTTACAGGAGAGAATCTTGGGTCTTCAGTACCGGCACTTATTGCGTTTCTTTGAATTTCCTTAGCGATATTCTCCTTTGTTGGCTGAAAAGTTCCTATACACCCACGAAGTCTTCCTTGTTTTTTAATTGTAACGAAAACACCTGCCTTTGTGGAATACATTTCTTTTGGCAAATCAGTTGGCAGTTTAGGTATTCTTCCTTCTTTCACATACATTTCCAAGGTATTGCGGGCTAATTTGACATATGGGTCTTCTTTGTCTTCACTGTTGGTATTTGTTTCGTGAGATTCACCGGACAAACCATCAAAAGGATTTGCCTTTTTTTCTCTAGGTGTAAACCTCGCTATACAATAACCCACACCGAAAGGCCCCTCATATGAGAGCACTTCGGATTCAACCTGAATCCCATCAAGAGCACCTATCATTATCCAAATGGACCTCAAACCACATTCCCCCGCTTTTTCTATCAAAGAAGGTTCCAGTGATTGCAATGCTTTTATGTCAAATTCTCTTAATGCGGCAACTAATTTATCATCAAATATCTTTCCACTAGGGTCATATCCAGCAGGTGCACTGGGAATAAGCCTGTGGGAAAGATCGCCACTTGCTATGACAATTGTTTTTTTGCCTAGGCTTTCTGCTGATTCCTTTATTAATCTTCCGAAAGTATATAAATCTTCATATGGCAACATTCCAAAAGCAATAGGCAGTAATCGAAAATCTTCGGTGTGTTTTACAACAAAATTCATGGGTACAGTTACCCCATGGTCTAATTCCTCCCCATGTCTGGAAGACCTGGCCTCACTTGATGTAGTCACAGGAATATCGTGTTGTTTGGCTTTTTTAAGTATTTCGTTTTTTAAATCATCATCACGGGCAAATTCCATTTTAATTTGAGGTGCACCGAAAGCGGCAAGATCACCCTTTAATGGGAAATCATAAATACATATGGCATCATAGAATACCGGACCATGTGGTGATATTATGACTATGGAATCAGGTGATAGTTTTTTGATTTCCTTTCCTACTTCATCAGCAGCCTCAACGGAGGATATTACTTTTCGCGTTTCTTTCCCTCCTACTTCTTCTACCATTATAGCCGGGTGTGGCAACAAGTAACCCGACAATATACCCATCATAAAACCTCCCATGTTTTTAATAAAATTACTTTAAGACCATACTATAGATCCACTTTATATAAATCTTGATCCCGGCCCGGCATCCGCCGGCTACATCTTACTGTGGTCTAAGTTGTTATCTTATGCCTTTTTTGAATTTCTCTTAAAAAGGGCCTGTACCTATATTGATGTAGGCAAAAACCTACAAAGGGCAGTATTGCCAAAAGTAAGTATAACCATTTAAAGTCAATGTATTTACTGAACCCACCTAATATAACCCCTGCCGCCACTCCCAAATCAAAAGCAGCCGTAAATACACCTAGTGCCATACTGCGCGACACTTTATGAATATTAAGCACTAAAAGTGAAGTCATCAGTGGATATAATAGTGCAAAACCCACACCGTAGATAGTTGCGGCTATAACAAGCTTTTGCAAACTGTCAACAAAGCTCATTGATATAAAGGAAAGAGTCAAAATCCCTAAAGATGCTGCTACCAATTGTTCCAAGTATCGATTACTCCACTTGCCCAGGACAAGCCTAGTAGTAACCACAACTGCCGTATTAATAACAAAAAAATACTCCGCCCCTTGAATCCCTTTGGCAGCGGCAAACAAAGGCAACATAGCCGAAATCCCGCCAAAAGTGACCATTCCGCAAAAGAGTACAGTAGTCGGCAAATACACACTGCGATTTAAAATCACCTTTATAAAAGAAGTGTTAGTATAGCCCTTTTTGTCCACCTGAACACTTGAAAGTAAGAGCACAAGAAACATCGCTATAACGGCTACAAACACTGTGCAGTATACTGCCACATTAAAACCGTAACTATCCATTAGTTTTATTCCAATAGCCGGTGATAACCCTTTGGCAATTGTTATAGATACAGAAATGAGGCCGATGAACTGAACCAAGTTTTCCGAAGATGCTGTATCAGCAGTGAAATTATTAGAGGCTACAGTAAAAGCCCCAACCGTAAGCCCATATATCAATAAAGCAGAAGCCAAACCAAATAGAGAATACGGCATTTTTAGTAGTAAGGGAGTTGAGAAAAAGAGAATTATGGATGCTATCATAACTTTTTTATTGCCGAATTTATCTATCCATATACCACCCATTGGTCTGGAAATCATAGAACTAATAGAAAAAAGCCCCATAACAGTCCCTATTGTCAAGTTATCATAACCTAGCCCGAGCATGTACTTGGGAATAACCGGCATCATTATGTAATATGTTGAAATAAAAGCAATAGTTGCCGCAAGAATCAATAAAAGGTTTTTAATTTCGTTTCTCCCTTTCAATAAGGTGACCCTCCCATCAAATACATCTATGCAGCTTTTATTCTAACATATTCGCAAAAAATAGTAAATTTAGATTTATATGGTGTCATTTTTACATATAAAGTTCCCCGCTTGAAAGCCTATCTGACTTTGTTTTTCGCATTTTTCTTGATTTCCTCTATATGCTCTTGCGTAACTTCTCGTTCAAAACTTCTAAATCCTGCTGGTTTAAACCCATGTTTTTTTGCTATGTGGTTAATTTCTTCAACTTGCTTTACTGAAAGATCCCTACCAAGTGTAAAATTCTCATATCGCCTTTCGAGGGATAGCATCATTGTTTCGGCCATACAGGCATAGGCAGTTTTAGGAGGGAATCCAAAATCGAAATTAAAATTTACATCACCAGGCACTTCCACTACTCCACCTTCAATGATAAGGACATCATTGCGTTTTCTCGCTACCTCCCTTGACACATCCCTAGGTCTTGATACATCACATATTACTGCTCCAGGCTTGAGATCATTTGCATCTATTATAGCATCAAGACTGCTTGTAACTGTAATTATTACATCCGCTTTTCTGACAGCATTTTTTACATTTGAAGTGATTTTAACTGAAAGGCCGGTGTCCATTAAGATTTTATCCGCAATTTTTTCGAGTTTTTTGGTGTGTCTTCCAGCTAATGTCATAAATTTGCAGTCCCTTGCAAGTATTTGTGCACATACTCCGCCTATTGAGCCTGTAGCACCTATAATCAATAATTCCACATCTTTAATGTTCTTACACATAATTTCCGTTGCTTTTTTAGTAACTTCAATGGCTGTTGCAACTGTATAGCTGTTTCCGGTAGTGACAGGAATATTTAGGTTTTTGGCAACAGTTAAACCCGCATCCCCCACTACTGCAGTAAAAGCACCAAGACCAAGTATCTTTGCACCTAACCTTTCTGCCAATTTCCCCGTCTGTATTATTTTATTTAATACATATTCTTCAGGGAGCTGTAACATTTGTTTGGCTGTAAGGGGACACCCAATGAACCAACCTTCTGTTTCATTATATTTGCTCTTTACACCAATTATATGTGATACTTTAAGGGGTGGCAATCTTCTAATAATCGCTTCCGCCAAATTCCCGGGCAAATTTCTCATAAACCTAAATTTTCGATATGTATCAAAAGAATTCATAGGATGCACCATGAATGCGAACTTTTCCATAATTACACCTCATATATTGTTTATTAGTTCAGTATTTCCACTCTTGGAATAAACCCAATCCTATCTAAAAGCTTATCATAATCTTTTGCAGTTAAAGATCTATAGGGCTTTTTAGAAAGGGATACAAGAACTCCCTCCATCACATTAGTACCAAAAGACCTTCCATTCAATTTTGGGGTAGTTGTAATAAGCATTTTGGCGCCTTTTTTTGATAATATTTTTACGTCATTGGAAGTAACAGTATTTGTCAAAATGATTTTGCCCGTAATTTCCGATGGCATATGCCTTTTTATAAAATGAAAGTCACCGGCTATTACATCTGCCTCATCATAAAAGCGGTTGAACTTCGGTTTTGTATTTTCCTCCTGCTTTTCCCCTGTAGGGTATATGAGCCTAAAAGGTAATTTACAAACAATTGGTGCCAATATGCTTGCAACAACATTA
>CAYMGK010000012.1:0-19100 GCA_964389965.1 uncultured Clostridia bacterium
TAATCCCATTGGGGGCCAAAGTCTATGTAGATGGCTATGGTTTTGCCCGGGCCGAAGATACGGGAGGAGCAATAAAGGGCGACAAAATAGATTTATTTTTGGATAGCCCCGAAGAAACTAAGCGCTTCGGAAGACGACGGGTTACCGTATATATACTGAAATAAGATATCAATATTGAAAAGATAAACAGCATTACAAATTAAAAGATGTAATGCTGTTTTTTATGGTCATATAGTGTTTTTCTTGCACAATGAGTTATACAGGCTCGCCGGTTTTAGCGGTATCGCTTCATATTGTAAGAAATATAGCGCACTTTTCTTTTGTTGCGTCTATATCGCCTCACTCCGACTAAGATTCGAAAAGGTATATAAAACCCTACAAAAATCGAAAGTAGCCAAAACCACCAATGTGTATATATCTTCCTTTTCACATCTTCAATAGCAATTAAATCAATGCTACCAAGTTTTTCATTGCCTTGGAAAAATATTATTTGACCAAGAATTTGCTTTTCTTTAATAGGTGCCCTTATGTCCGGATTTATGGAAATATCCTGTTTGATTGGAGGGCTACCTTTTTCCACAACTACGGTGAAACCGTCTTTGACAGCCAATGCAACCGGATCGCCGTACTTCACTTTTTCTTCTGTAACTAATGTATTTTTTTCGATAACGTCCCTTACCTCAAAATTATCGAAACCGTAATCAAGTAATGCAATACTATCATCAGAAACCTTTGAATTAGACTTTAAGACAACTGAAATTAATTGCAACCCGTCTTTTGCGGCAGATGCCGCAAGGGTAGAGCCGGCAGTGCTAGTGTATCCGGTTTTTATTCCATTAGCCCATTCATAATTCCACAGTAATTTATTTAGGTTGATGAGTTGCCGATCCCATTCTTGGCCCTGCCAGGGTATTTCCATGGTTTTTGTTGATACAATTTCCCTAAATTTTGGGAGATTTAAAAGGGCATAGCGTGAAATCAAAGCAATATCATATGCAGTGGTTAAATGACCTTCTTCTGTTAAGCCATTGGGGTTTTTAAAAGTAGTGTTTTTAGCCCCGATTTCACTAGCCTTCTCATTCATTATTTGAACAAAATCATCAACATTTCCGCAAATATGTTCCGCAATTGCTATAGCTGCGTCGTTTCCCGAGTTTAGCATCATTCCATAGAGTAGCTGCTCTAAAGTCAGTCTTTCCCCTTCTTCTAAATAGATTTTCGACCCCTCAGCCAATTGGGGTTGATCACTTACCACCACTGTATCAGAAAGCCTGCCTTTTTCTAGGGCTATAGTAGCAGTCATTATTTTTGTTATACTGGCAGGTTCAAATCGAGCATAAGCGTTTTTTTCATATAATACTGTTCCAGTGGAGACCTCCATCAAAATTCCTGCCTCTCCGGTTATTGCCGGAAGTGGACTTTTATGCTGCCCTGCCAGCGCCGTAGATGTTAAAAGGTATAATAAAAAAAACATAACTGTGATTAATATTATCTTTTTCATATTTCACCTCTACCGTGTAAAACCCCATGTATTACCATTATTATCAATAACTTTGGTTAATATACTAAAATAAAGTATATCAAATTTAAGAATCGGTGCCAACCGTTTTTTTATTAAATTGGTGTATAAAATTGGCTACAATCCTTACAATAAATAAAGGAAGTGGAGGACAAGATAAATATGAGTAATCAAACAATACTAGAGTCCACGAATTACATGCTTACATATAAGGATGATCTAAAAGATTTGGCAGATTCCATAAAAAACCTAGAAAACAGTGTTGATGAACATTTACAACAAGCACTTTTAAAATCTTCCGGTCTCGTCAAACTCAGCAAGGGCATTAAAGAAATAAATCTCATAAGTCAAGCCTTGGCGGAAGATATATCAGATGACAAAAGCGCTTTAAATAAAGGGAAATTACTTACTTCCCTTAGGCACAAGGTATTTAATAGTCAATACCTGCTATTAGAGGAAATCCAAAAGACGATGCTAAAAGCGGCCGAGGCAATGACAGATGCCGGAATGGGAATAACATTAATGGCAAATTTCAATGGAATGCTCAAAACCCTCGAAAAATTTGATGAAAAGGTGAAAGATGTTTGAGCCTACTAAAAGAACTATTTTTGCATACTTACAAATCAATAATTTTATTTACAATTAGTCTTATTTTAGTGAGACTTATGGGTAAGCGAACAGTTGCACAACTCTCTCCATTTGATCTTATTTTTATGATTATACTAGGGTCTGCAATAGCGATTCCCCTTGAAGATCATGATATAAAGCTAACTCAAGGTATTTTTCCGGTTGTTATAACATCCTTGTTAAATTACATGTTAGCAATATTGATAACCAAAAATCGCATGGTTGAAAATATTTTGCAAGGCACTTCCCGAGTCCTTGTGAGGAATGGAGAGGCGATTACTGGAAATCTAAAAAAAGAACGGATTACTATGGCGGATTTACTTGTTTTGTTAAGGGAAAAAGGTGTTACAAATATAAATGAAGTAGAAGAAGCAACGATAGAGCCAAACGGAAAATTAAGCGTAATAAAGAAAAAGTACATGCAAACAGTAACTCCCCGGGATTTAGGTCTATGGTCAAATCAAGGAGTCTTTCCAACTCTTGTAGTGGAACAGGGGGAAATTATACAAGATAATCTTGATAGAGTTGGAGTCAATATTGATTTGATGTTAAAACAATTAAACCAAAAAGGAGTAGGCAGATTGAAGGAAGTAAGAGCAGCTTGGATTGACGAAGAAGGGAATATGAGTGTTGAACGCATAACAAAGACCATTTCAAAGTAAAAAGAAAGCAGATGAAATATCACTATGAAAAGTGGGAAAAAGCCTTCGAAGAAAATAAATGTCAGTGCACAGCAAATAAAAAAAGAATTTAATGTTGATTTATATTTGTTTTTGGATGCAGTGTCTTTAGGTCTAAAAGACGAGGAAATAGCGGACCTCATCGGCTATGACCTTGAAAAGGTGAAGGCGGTAAGAAAGCGTTTAGGTAATATTAGTAGTGAAATAGGTATAAATTACAAGAGAAATTTACCCGAATAGTTGGCTGAAACAAATTAAGTCTGATCCAGACTTGATAAAACCTTATCAAAAAGACCGATATTACACTTGTTGTCCACCCAGTGCACACAAGTTTCACAGCTCACATCCTTTTCTATTCCCTCAAGAGTAAATGCCCAATGAGTACTATCAATTTGAGCATATCCTGGACACATCTCACCTACAGAATGTAATTGCATTTTACTAGACATTTTCCTGACAACCTCCATATGATTTTAGTCTCATGCTTATTATTTGATAAAATACATAAATTATTAAAAAATAGGACTAAAATATTTTACATTTGGCGTAATTATTGTATAATATAATTTAAGTGTAGAGGGTTTTAAAAACCTTTCTATACCGAAGCCAACAATGTGTTTTATGGAGGTGCTATGGATATGCCTATTTATGAGTTTAGATGCAAGGATTGTAATTATAACTTTGAAGAACTTCTCAAAATCTCCGAAAGTGATAAAAAGATCTCCTGTCCAAAATGCCAAAGCTATAATACAAAAAAGGTATTTTCGATTTTTGGAACATCGGGCACTGGTGGAAGTGCAGGTTCCTGTGATTTTACACCTTCCTGTGGCAGTGCAGGATTTGGGTGAGCCTTAAATTAAAGGTCCCCGTGTAGGGAGAGTATTTGCCGAAACAAAGTTTTTGCTCAAAAATTGAGGAGGACTTAACTCCAACCTTTGTGCTAAAAATCACTAGCAAATATTTTGAGGGAAGAGAGGTTTTATTTTATGAAAAACATATTAAAAACAGCAGCACAGTTTATGGCCCTATCTGCTAGGACTGCCCCTAAAACCGCAGGGAAAGATTACATAAAGATAAAGGTTATAGATGATGAAGGTGAACTTGCAAAACTCGGTGAAAACATGGCTACATACGGAGAAGAACATGGAAAGGTAAACTACGATAGAGATGGTCAAGGTGTTGCCACATGTGGTGCAGTATTACTTGTATCCATAAAAGATGCCAAGACTACAGGTTTAAATTGTGGTGCCTGTGGATTTGATGATTGTACGAAATTACCAAAACCCAGGGAGGGATTTGAATTTGCCGGTCCGTTCTGTGCATGGCGATTGGTGGATTTAGGGATTGCAGTTGGTTCTGCAGTAAAGACTGCAAGTATGCTAAATGTAGATAACCGTATTATGTACCGCATAGGTGTGGTTGCTAGGAAGCTCGGTCTTATTGAAGGTGATATTATTTTAGGGATACCCCTATCTGCTACAGGTAAAAATATATATTTTGACAGATAAGGAATTTTTAATGCGGCAGCGCATTTTTTAATTTAAGTGCGCATTATTGATTCCAGTGTAAAAATACTTCCAAGGTAAAACTTTCAGCAAAGGAGCCCTTTAATCAAGGCCGCCTTTATTCTTAGGTTTGGGATAAATGGGGCGGGTAGTAGTGTGTAAGACGCTGAATCCAACTTTCCAAAACAACAATATTAAAGGCAATAGTAAAAACAATAATGCAAAGCGGCATTGAAGATGAGAAAGAATCTTCAATGCCGCTTACTCTTTTTCCCCAAGACTCTCTACTACTTCATGGTTTAGGCAAATTCAAAAAACAACTTGTCTCATGGCACGAAGATTGCAAACATACATAATGGACACAACAAATATAAATATTAGGAGTGATTTATAATGGCGAAACCAAATATTTTTGATATAACTGATGAAGAACTGGTATGTGTTGATGAAATTGTCTCTAAGTATGACAATAAAAAAGATGAAACAATTCAGATTTTGCGAGATATACAGGATCATTTTAACTTTATCCCGCGAAAGGCACAAATTAGGCTTTCTAAGTTACTTAACACCACCTTGAGCGAAATATATAGCATCGTTACTTTCTATTCTTTTTTTTCTTTAAAACCCAAGGGGAAATATCAAATAAGCTGTTGTAATGGGACTGCCTGTTATGTAAGAGGGGCTGATAAAATAATAGAGAAACTTACAGAGTATTTAAAAATCAAGCCCGGTGATACTACTGATGATGGACTATTTTCCATTGAAATACTTAGATGTCTTGGTGCATGTGGTCTTGGACCCGTAATGACAATAAATGATGAAGTATATGCAAGACTTAAACCAGAAGATATTCCAGGTATCATATCAAAATATGAACCACCCTTTAAAGAATATGATATAGCTATGAAAGAGCAAGAACAACTTGACAGTGAAAAAGGGAAATCCGGTATTAAACCGAAAACAAAGTTGGCTCATGCTTGATTTTAGTTTAAAATCCAAAAAAATGTGAGGGAAGGTAATACAAATGATTGTTGGTACGCCGCGAGCTCGTGTGGTTTTAAGATATGGAATATGTAGCATTGCTGTCGGAGCCAAAGATGTACTCAATGCCTTTAAAAGGGAAATAGAGCGAAAGAATATTCATGATGTAGAGCTAAAGCTTACCGGCTGTATCGGCCTTTGTTCAATGGAGCCGCTTCTGGATGTTGCCATGGAGGGCCTACCCACAGTCACATATTGTCTGGTTACTCCAGAAAAGGCGTGTGGGATAATCTTCCACCATATTTTAAATAAAACCATTATCCAAGAATGGGTAATTCCGAATATCTAGATAAAGGGGAAATTAAGATGGAGTTTTATAGAAGTCATGTTCTTGTTTGTGGGGGAGGTGGCTGTATATCGTCAGGATGTTTAAAAGTCAAAAATGCCTTAATAGAAGAAATTAACGCATTGGAATTATCTTCTGAAGTAAAGGTTATTGTAACCGGATGTATGGGACCCTGTCATATGGGGCCGATGATACATATTTTTCCGGAAGATGTGCTTTATACAGGGCTTACTGAAGATGGGGCAAGGGAAATCGCTAAAAAACACCTATATATGGGTCAAATAGTAGAAAAATATATTGCAAAAACAATAGATGGCAAACCAGTTGCCCACCCCAGTGAAAATCCATTCTTTTCAAAACAGCTCAAAATTGCCTTAAGAAATACTGGGATAATAGATCCAATGAGTATAGAGGAATATATTGGTTTTGACGGGTACAAGGCTTTGGGCAAGGTGTTGACCTATATGAAGCCCGAAGAAGTCATAAAGTTCATAAAAGAGTCGGGCCTCAAGGGCCGTGGTGGAGCAGGTTTTTCTACAGGTTTAAAATGGGGCTTTACTGCAAAAGCTCCTGGTTACCCAAAGTATGTATTGTGCAATGCTGACGAAGGGGATCCGGGTGCCTTTATGGATAGGAGTATTTTAGAAGGGGACCCACATTCGATTATAGAAGCAATGGCTATTGCCGGATATGCTGTTGGCGCAAACAAAGGTTATGTATATGTAAGGGCGGAATACCCCCTGGCTATTGAACGATTGACCCATGCAATAAACCAAGCCAGAAAGAGGGGTTTACTTGGGAAAAACATACTTAGCTCAGAATTTGACTTTGATTTGGATATAAAAATAGGGGCAGGGGCTTTTGTATGTGGTGAAGAGACGGCACTTATTGCATCAGCTGAAGGTGAGAGAGGTATCCCAAGGATAAAACCACCTTTTCCTGCGAATGAAGGATATATGGGTAAACCGACTTTGGTGAATAATGTAGAAACTTTCGCTAATATCTGCCCTATAATACTCAATGGCCCGAAATGGTTTGCAAGTCATGGAACAGAAGAAAATGCAGGTACAAAGGTTTTTGCCCTTGCAGGTAAAATAAATTACACAGGTTTAGTCGAAGTGCCCATGGGCACTAGCCTTGGAGATATAATTTTTGATATTGGTGGGGGAATACCCAAAAACAAGAGGTTTAAGGCCGCACAAACGGGGGGCCCTTCCGGTGGTTGTATACCTAAAGAATATTTAAATGTACCTGTTGATTACGAATCGTTGAAGGAACTTGGCACAATTATGGGTTCAGGGGGTCTTATCGTAGTAGATGAAGATACCTGTATGGTGGATTTCGCCAAGTTCTTTTTACAATTTGTTCAAGATGAGTCCTGTGGAAAATGTGTTCCTTGCCGTATAGGTACAAAGCGGATGTTAGACATACTGGAAAATATAACACAGGGTAGGGGAAAGGAAGGGGATATAGAGAGATTAATACAACTTGGCAATGTCATTGCACAAACATCCCTTTGTGGTCTGGGTCAAACAGCGCCAAATCCGGTGTTAACTACTATAAAATATTTCAGGGATGAATATGAGGCACATATTAAAGACAAGAAATGTCCCGCTTCAGTATGTGCGGCTCTTTTTGATTCACCATGTCAGAACGCCTGTCCTGCAGGTGTGGAAGTACCACTTTACATAGATGCTATACGAAGCAAAGATTATGCTAAGGCAGTTAGAATAATCCGCGAGAATAATCCATTTCCGGCAGTATGTGGCCGAGTATGTACACATGAATGTGAATCCAAATGCCAGCGGGAGCAGATAGATGAACCTATTGCGATCAGAGCACTGAAACGCTTTGCTGCAGATTATGACATGAAACACCCTCAGAAAGTTGTTTTAAGGTCCTTAAAGGGAAAAAATATAGCAATCATAGGTTCAGGACCGGCCGGCTTAACAGCAGCCTATTATCTTGGAAAAGAAGGGTATAGTGTAAGTATATTTGAGGCTTTATCAGTTGCAGGTGGTATGCTTGCAGTCGGTATACCTGAATATAGGTTACCAAAAGATATTTTGGAAGCTGAAATAGAGCATATAAAGTCTGCAGGTGTTAAGATAATGCTAAATACTGCACTTGGAAGGGATTTTACTTTACAAGACTTAAAAGACAGAAATTTTGAAGCAATATTTGTCGCCATAGGTGCACACAAAGATTTCAAATTAGGTATTCCAGGTGAAGAATTAAAGGGTGTTTTTTCAGCAATTGATTTTCTGAGAGAACTTAAACTTTATAAAAAGGTGAAGCCGGGCAAAAGAGTGGCGATTATCGGTGGTGGCAATGCCGCTGTAGATGCTGCGCGCACTGTCTTAAGATGTGGTGCAGATGAGGTACATATCTTTTATCGTAGAAGTATTGAAGAAATGCCGGCACAGGTAGAAGAAATTAAAGATGCAATGGAAGAAGAGATAAAATTTCATTTTTATACTACTCTTGTAAAACTTTTAGGTAAAAACGGTAAAGTCGATAAAATTCGAATACAGAGAATGCGGCCAGGGGATTTCGATAAAAGTGGTAGAAGAAGGCCCATCCCTATTGCCAATTCGGAATTTGATGTGAAGATTGATAATGTTATTGTGGCTATTGGCCAACAGCCTTCCATTGATGCTAGTGAATTTAAGATAGAAAAAAATGGTACCATTGAAGTTGACAGTAGGACTCTTGAAACATCCTTGCAAGGGGTATTTGCCGGTGGTGATTGTGTCACAGGACCGTCAACGGTCATAGAGGCAATAAACTTTGGTCATAAGGCCGCATTGTCGATAGATAAATATCTAGGGGGCACTCTATACAAAAGAAAGAAAGAATACTCAAGGAAAGCCGATTACTTGCCAGATGAAACACATATGGAAAGGTGCAAGATACGGAAACTAGAACCCAAGGAAAGAAAGGGTAATTTTGCAGAAGTAGAATTATGTCTTTCTGAAGAAGACGCGTACCAAGAGGCGTATCGCTGCTTAAGATGCGATATAAAAGATGTGGGGGAAGCCGGCCAAGCAGAAATGGAATAGATTTAAATGTCTAAAAGTGATAAAATATTATAAAGTAGCAATCCATTTTGTAAATGAGGGGTTGGCATGGCCGGGGTTATATGGACGGAAAAAAACAAATGCAAACAATGCTATACTTGTGTGCGTCAGTGTGAAGTAAAGGCAGTAAGAGTAAAAAACGGGCAGGCGGAAGTTTTGGCAGATAGGTGTATTGCATGTGGGAATTGTGTGAAGGTCTGCTCGCAAAATGCCAAGAATGTAAAAAGTGGCATAAAAAAAACCCTTAATATACTTAATGGAAGGCAATTCAAAGTAGCGGCTTTGGCACCTAGTTTTCCTGCTGCCTTTAAGGCAATGAACTGTAAAGCGATCATCTTGGCATTGAAAATGCTAGGTTTTGACGAAGTGTGGGAAGTTGCAGTTGGTGCTCAGCTCATAGCAATGGAGTATGAGAAGTTACTGAAGAACGCCACACCGCCTATTATTGGTTCGGCGTGTCCTGCTATTGTAAACCTAATAGAAAAACATCATCCTGACCTTATACCGCATTTGGCACCAATAGTCTCACCAATGATAGCCACCGGTAGATTGATTAAGGCGGTGTACCCCAGAGCCCAAGTGGTTTTTATAGGGCCCTGTATAGCAAAAAAAGATGAAGCGGAAAAGATCAAGGGTGTAGATGAAGTATTGACCTTCCAAGAACTTGAGGACATTCTAGCTTTAAAGCAGATCGATATGGAAGCTTTGACTGCAAATCCAAGCTACTGTGATACATGTTTTGACAACCCTACAACTGAAAAAGCCTTTAGAGGTTTTCCGGTCAGTGGTGGTTTATACTTATCTTTAAAGGATAAGTACGATTTTTCTCGCAATACAATAGTGGTTGATGGTAAAGAAGAAGCGGTGGACTGCATAGAAAATATAAAAAAAAGTGATTTCAAGCCCTTTTTTGTTGATATCCTTATGTGTAAAGGATGTGTTGCAGGGCCTTCTTTTAAGGACGACAATCACTTTACAAACTGGCAGAAAGTTGAGGCTTTTGCGCGAGATAAGCAAGGATATGCCAAGGGTCAAGAGACTTTAAAGAGTTTCGTAAAGAATCTTGAAAATTATTCAGAAGTGAGACTTGGCAGGACTTATACAAATAAACAGGTCGTGCTTAAACATCCAACAGAAGCGGAGATCCGGAAGATTCTCAGTTATACGAATAAATTTGCGAAAGAGGATGAACTTAACTGTGGAGCCTGTGGTTATAGTACATGTAGAGAAAAAGCCCTAGCTGTTTACAATGGTATTGCTGAAAGGGATATGTGTCTACCATTTTTATTGTCAAAAGAGACAGATGAAAAAAAAGCTACTATGGATTATAATCGGGAGATGAATGCCATAATAGAGTCATCCTATGATGGTATATATGTATCTGACAGTGAAGGCAGGACATTGAGATTGAATCGGGCCTTTGCACGATTTCTTGATAGACCCCTTGAAAGTTTAATAGGAATGAAAACAGAAAAACTTGAAGCAGATAGGATTATATATCCATCTTTGACACATCTTGTGCTAAAGGAAAAAAGAAGGTTAACCATCATACAGGAAACCAGCTCTGGCAAGAAAATCCTTTCAACAGGTAACCCAATTTATGATGATAAAGGCCAAGTATCAAGAGTGGTTATTAATTCTCGTGATATGAAAGAACTAAATAGGCTCAGCAGAGAATCAGAAGAAGCCGAAAAAATGAGATTATATATTGAACAGTCTCAGGATTATGACGATACTGATCCACTGCCTAAGATTGTCAGCATAAGCCTTCAAATGGAAAAAATAATACAGCTGTCTTTGCGCATAGCATCTGTGAATACTACAGTCTTGATTTTAGGTGAATCCGGTGTTGGAAAAGGTCTTATAGCTAGATTCATTCAAGAAAACAGTCCTAGACGTGGCAAACCATTTGTAAAAATAAACTGTGGTTCTATTCCAGAAAGCCTATTGGAATCAGAACTTTTCGGTTATGAAACCGGTGCATTTACAGGGGCAAAGCGGGAAGGTAAACCCGGCCTTATAGAAATAGCGGATAAAGGCACTTTACTACTTGATGAAATTGGAGATTTGCCGCTAAACTTACAAGTTAAACTACTACAGGTTTTACAAGAGCAAGAACTTACTCGCATAGGTGGAACTGAGCCTATTAAAGTGGATATAAGGGTTATTGCGGCAACAAATAAAGATCTTAAAAAAATGGTTGAGGAAGGCCTATTTAGAGAAGATTTGTATTACAGGTTGAATGTAGTGCCATTGGTAATACCGCCATTGCGTGAACGTGTCGAAGATATAGAATTGCTAATAGAATACTTTCTTTCCTATTACAACAATAAGCATAGTAAGAGTATTTCTTTTGATGGAAAGGTTATGGATGTCTTTAAAAACTATTCATGGCCAGGCAATGTACGGGAATTGGAAAATCTTGTTGAAAGATTGACTGTGATATCGGAAAAAAATCGCATTGCTTTAAGCGATCTGCCCCAAAATATTATTGGCAAACAGCCTAATCAACTAATAACAGTTGATGGAATTATTCCATTGAAAAAAGCAGTTGAGTTAGTTGAAGCCCAATTGCTTCAGATGGCACAGGATCAATGTAAAACTACCTACGAAATGGCAGAACTATTAGGTGTGAACCAATCAACTATAGTGCGAAAGCTACAGAAATTAAGGACAGAAAACATAAAGCAAGATAAATGATTATAATGTGATACTTTGCTCGGGTAGGATTTATATTAAAAGAGGTTTTTGGGCAAAGTATTTTTATTTTTGGATTCAGGCCTTTATTACAGACCCCACATTACAGAAGAAAAACTTTTCGCCGAATTTCTGTGCTAAGAGCATGGGGGCTTCCAATCCGGTACAATGTGAGACTCCTATACTATCTATATCGTATTTTTCTAGAGCTGCAATACTTTTGCGCTGTTGGTCTTTACTGACTGAACCCAAATGAGTGCCCCCAATAATGGCACAAATCTGATCTTGACCTGTTTGTTCAATGGCATAATTTAGGGTGTTTATTATTCCGGAATGAGCACAGCCAAGTATTATGTACAGTCCTTTTTTAGTCTCAATCACAAGGGATTGGTCATCCATAATCGGATCTTGTTCAAACTTGCCCTTTTTGCGTATTACAAGGTTTTTATCCCCGTTTTCATAATCTACCTTTCTTGGTATTTCCCCTGTAAGATACAACCCAGGTACAATTTCCTGCCATTCAGTACTAAATACAAAATCAGCACCATTACTTTCCAAAACTGCACGGTTAAAAGGAATTCCTATATATCTTATTTTTTGATTTTCTCGCACGGAAAAGCTTTCTTTAAAAAGTTCTGGATGTGCATATACTTTTCTTGGCCCCGTAAATGACAAGACATCAAGTAGACCCCCGGTATGATCAAAATGGTGATGGCTCAGCATAACAGCTTTAGTAGTGGACAGGTCGATTTTAAAATGCTGTGCATTGTTTATAATTGCTTTTCCTTGGCCTGTATCAAAAAGAAAATTACCATAATCCGTCTCAATAAATATAGCCCACCCATGCTCGGCGATTGCACCGACATTGCTAATAACATAGTTTTCACAAAGAACTGTACCTTTAAAATTCATTTTAGCACCCCTTTATATTATTTTCAGAGACAAAAAGTTATGACCATAAGTCCGTTACTTTATGTGTATAATATCATCGGTGTTCCTATTAATCAATACAATTATCCCAAAACAAAGGCCCTGTCTTTAGAAGTAGTTGCAATTGGTTTTTCAGAAGCACTGTTTTGCACAGGAAATCAAAATTATATTTGCTAAAAAAGGTGGCACCATAGGTTATAGTATGGTAAAATTATATGAGAAGAATTTTACGATTTTAATGCTGTAGATAGCATAGAATGGATCCTTAAAAGGCAGATGTACTTACATGAAATTTTGTAAAATCCATGAAACGGGGTGTGTAAAAATGACCTCTAGGATGAAAGCTGAACTCTTTTGTCTTCATTGTAATAAAAATACCTCACATGCAGTGTGCTATGTAGGAAAGACATTAAAAAGCATAAAATGCACTGAGTGTGGAAGTGAAATAGAAATAAGGCGTGAAAAGCTAATTGAAAATTATGCGGTGGATTTTATTGAACGCATTCTTACAAAACCATATAGGATGACACAGGAACTGGAAAAGGATTTAACTAAATTCATACTGTCACTGCCCATAAGAATAGTAACTAAACCTTATCGAATGGTAAGGGAAGTTGGTGAAATGATAAAAAAACAATAGAATTTATTTAGGAGGTCAACATGATAAAAGGAATTGCCGCATCACCTGGAATAGAAATTGGGAAAGCGCATTTAATCAAACCTAAGCAAGTTAAAATCAATACAAAGACTATTGCTAAAGATAGTGTAAATAGTGAAATAAAAAAATTTCACAAAGCGGTGGAATTATCAAAATCACAACTCACCCAAATCAAAGCGAAGGCCGAGCAGGAACTGGGTACAGATGAAGCTGAAATATTTGGCGCACATCTAATGATGCTAGAAGACCCGGTTTTTTTAGATGAGATAGTATCTAAAATAGAAACCGAATTAATTACAGCGGAAAATGCAACATCCCATGTTATGAAGGGTTATATAGAAATTTTTAGCAATATGGAAGATCAATATATGAAGGAAAGGGCAGTAGATGTAAAGGATGTAGGGGAGAGAATAATTAAAAACATCTTAGGCCATCAAGTTGGTGATTTCGTTTTTTCGGAAAAGGTTATAATAATTGCGAGAGATTTAACTCCTTCAGATACAGCTCAAATGGATAAAGATAAAGTCCTTGCATTCGCTACAGATGTTGGTGGCCGCACTTCCCATACCGCCATAATGGCCAGATCATTGGAAATACCCGCTGTAGTTGGCTTAGCTAATATAACTGAAAAAATCCATGATGGAGATCTAGTAGTAATAGACGGCAACACTGGGGTTGTTAGCATTAACCCAGATGACTTGAGTTTAGAAGAATATAAAAAACTAAAACGTGAATATGAGGAAAACCGTAAACACCTTAAAGAATTAAAGGACTTACCTGCCGTAACAAGTGATAAATTGCGGCAAGTGGAGCTTTCAGCTAATATTGGGACACCTGATGATGTGAAAAATGCCCTTGAAAATGGGGCAGAAGGTGTGGGTTTGTACCGAACGGAATTCTTATACATGGATCGGGATGCACTACCCACGGAAGCCGAGCAGTTTGAAGCATACAAAGAAGTAATCGAAAAGATGGCACCAAGGCCTGTTATTATAAGGACTCTTGATATAGGTGGAGATAAAAAACTTTCTTACCTTGACATGCCGGAAGAACTCAACCCATTCATAGGCTGGCGTGCTATTCGCATGTGCCTTGATAGACCCGAAATATTGAAGACCCAATTAAAAGCAATTTTAAGAGCAAGTGTTTATGGCAATGCAAAGATTATGTATCCCATGATATCAGGTTCCCAAGAAGTGCGTAAGGCTAATGCCATTTTGGAGGAAGCAAGAGAAGAATTGAAAGCAAAGGGTATCCCCTTTGATGCAAATCTCGAAGTTGGTATAATGATTGAAATTCCATCAGCGGCCATAACAGCAGATGTCCTGGCAAAGGAAGTGGATTTTTTTAGCATTGGGACTAATGACCTCATACAATATACCCTAGCAGTTGATCGGATGAATGAGCACATATCCTACCTATATGAACCACTGCACCCGGCAGTATTGAGACTTATTAAAAATGTTATAGATGCCTCACATAAAGCCGGCAAATGGACAGGCATGTGTGGTGAGATGGCCGGAGATACATCGGCTACTGCTATTTTGCTTGGTATGGGTCTGGATGAATTTTCAATGAGCGCTTCATCCATACCTCAAGTTAAGCAAATAATACGCTCTATTACATACGAAAAGGCGCAGGAGATTGCCGAAAAAGCCCTATCCATGAGCAAGCCGGAAGATATAAGAAATATGATAGAACAAGAGATATCATAAGTCTTGCAAAAAAGTATAAACTTGTAAAGTAATACAACTATATGTATAATAAAATTAAAGAATTGAATATTTACCGTTCAACCAGGTGCCGCAAGGTTAAAAGGGAATCAGGTGAAAGTCCTGAGCGGTCCCGCCACTGTAATCGGGGATGAACTGCTATACCACTGGGAAACTGGGAAGGTTGCAGGAAAAATGATCCGATAGCCAGGAAACCTGCCTGTTTGATAATGTACTAGCCTTCGGAAGAAAGGGGGTGTACTGGAATTTGAAGACAACCCGGTTTCGAAAAGGAGCTGGGTTATTTTAGTATATAGGATAAGGAGCGTATATGAAATTGAAGAAAAAATTATTATTTAATATAAGTTTGATTTTGCTGTTCATGACTTTATTTTTAATAGGGTGCTCGGATTCCTCTGAAGTTGCAAAACTAGATTCCAATGAAGATATAAAAAATGAGGGATTGCCTTTAGTGCTTACAGATCAAATGGAAAGAAAAGTAACAGTAGAAAAATTACCAGAAAGGATAGTATCGCTATCACCTGCAAATACGGAGATATTATATGTACTTGACCTTAGAGATAAAATAGTAGGTGTAACGGATTATTGTGATTATCCTGAAGAAGTGGAAAACAAGGAAAAAGTCGGAGGGTTTTCGGATCCTAATATTGAAAAAATAGTATCACTTGAGCCGGATTTGGTTGTATGCAACGATTTGCACCTGCAATTTGTTGAAAGATTGGAGGAATTCGACATACCGGCTATCATTTTGGATCCAAAGGATTTTGATGATATGTTTGCAAGTATTGAATTAGTAGGCCAGGCTACAGGGCAAAGTGACAAAGCATCTGTTTTAGTAGGGGATTTGAAAGCAAGGATAAAGGCTGTTGAGGATATTGTGGCCAAAGCGGCAGACGATGAACCTAGGAAAGTCTATTACGAAATATGGCCTTCACCTATGATGACAAGTGGTCCCGGGACTTATGTAAATGACATAATAGAGAGGGCCGGTGGTGAAAATATAGCGAAAGACGCAAAAAAGGATTTTCCGGAATACAGTCAAGAAATGGTTGTTGCAAAAAACCCGGATATTATAGTCTTTTCCCACCACGGTTCAAGCAGTCAATCTACGGAAGACATTCTTACTCGCCAAGGTTGGGAAAACGTAAACGCAATAAAAAACAACAGGGTTTATTATATTGATGAGAACATAGTTCAAAGGGCTACTCCAAGACTAGTGGACGGCCTTGAAAGCTTTGCAGAAATAATACATCCAGAATTATTTTGAAAGTGGCTTTAGTATAAAGGGTTGTGAAGACACCATGACTGATAGGATGGCTAAAAAAAAATACTATAGGGCATATATTTTTGTGGTTGTAGGGATTGCGATTGGAGGAATTCTGGCATTAGGTGTGGGCTCAGTTAGTATTTCCCCAGAAAAAGTGTTCAAAATATTATTTAACAGGGCATTCTTTTTCTCGGAAAATGTGGTAAAAAACTGGACTACTACAGATGAGTCAATTATCTTACAACTTCGTTTTCCTAGAATTATATTGGCGTTTTTGGTGGGTGCGGAACTTTCTGCTGCAGGGGTTATATATCAAGGTGTATTTAGAAACCCCATGGCAGATCCGTATATAATAGGCGCTTCGGCCGGAGCATCCCTTGGGGCCTCACTTGGTATTTTATTTTTCCCTAGTGTCATATTTTTAGGAATAAATTCTGTGCCGTTTTTTGCATTTATAGGCGCCGCTGGAACCATACTGATAGTCTATGGCCTTGCAAGCATTGGAGGCAGGACATATTCATTTACATTACTTCTTTCAGGTGTGGCTGTAAGCAGTTTTATTTCCGCCCTTGTCTCCTTTTTCATGTATTTCAGTGATGAAAAACTTCACCACATTTACTTCTGGCTATTAGGTAGCTTTACATCTCAGGGGTGGAACGAAGTCTATCTCAATTTGCCCTATGGTATTGCCGGCTTTATCCTAGCTTACTGGAACCTACGTTCTTTAAATATTCTTCAGTTAGGCGAGGAAACTGCATTTTTCACAGGAGTGGATACAGAGAGGGTGAAAAAAGCTACTTTGGCTGCCGCAACGTTACTTACAGCTTCAGCAGTGGCCGTAAGTGGGGTAATAGGGTTTGTAGGATTGATTATCCCACATATTACCAGAGTCATCATTGGCCCTGATTATAGGCAATTGTTCCCCCTTTCAGCTTTAGTTGGAGGCCTATATTTGATGATGGCAGATACATTATCCCGTGTTATAATAGCACCTACTGAATTGCCTGTGGGAATCTTGACAGCACTATTTGGCGGCCCGTTTTTTATATATTTATTGTTTCAAAAGAAAAACAAGGATTACAGACTTTAGATGAGGTGTAATAAAATGGAATGTATTTTCGTCACTGGAGGAGCCAGAAGTGGGAAAAGTAGATTTGCAGAAAAAGAGGCATTAAAAAGCAATGGAAAGGTAATATACCTTGCTACGGCCCAGGCCTTAGACGAAGAAATGGCCCATAGAATAAAAATTCATAAAAATAGAAGACCCGGAAACTGGGTGACAATAGAAGAACCTCTCAATTTATCAAAAACTCTTAAGCAGATAAGAATGGACAAAAAATGTAATGACTGTGATGTAATACTAATTGACTGTATAGCCTTTTTAGTTGCAAATTGGCTGCCTTTAGAGAAGGTCGAAGACCAAAAGACATGGGGTGCTATGAGAACGGACCTTCTAGGAGAAATTAAGGCACTGCTAAATGAAGTGAAAAAGATCCAATGCAAATTTATAATCGTCTCAAATGAAGTGGGTATGGGTTTAGTGCCCGAATATCCACTTGGTCGGTTGTATAGGGACTTATTAGGTGAAGTAAATCAGATGATAGCGGCCACTGCAAGTGAAGTTGTACTAATGGTTTCTGGTTTGCCTATGAGACTGAAATAGGATTTTGGAAAGGGTGGGACTTTTGCTAGGAAAGGCGTTCTGTCCTGCTAGTTGTGGGGAGATTGTGCAAGGGACAATTGATGATTACAATTTTTTGGTGACTTGTCCTATTGCCCTTTATTCCCAAGTAACTGTTAATTTAAGCTATAATATAGATGAAAGCATTTGTGGTGGAAATGTAAATGCGATTAAGACGTTCAAGGCTGTAAAAAAAACCCTTAAATATTTCAATGTGTTGGATTTAAAAGCAGATATTAGAATAAATTCCAAAATCCCTTATGGAATAGGTCTATCGTCTAGCACTGCGGATATTACGGCTGGCTGCCTTGCAACAGCCCAAGCCCTTGGGAAGAAAATTACAGCAAATACAATAGCCGATATAGCCCTTTCCATTGAACCCAGTGATGGCATAATGTATCCCGGTGTCGTACTTTTTGATCATATCAATGGTAGATTTAGAAAGCGATTAGGTATTTTGCCGAAAATGAATGTATATATAATCAATACTGGAGAACAGATTGACACAGTGCAATTCAATAACATGAAAGATTTAAAATTAAAAAACCGACAAAAGGAGCCGCAAGTTAAAAGGGCTTTGAACCTAGTTTTAAAGGCCTTTAATGAAAATAATGAGGAACTCTTAGGTAAGGCTATGAAAATCAGTGCTATTGCCAATCAAAGCATTCATCGAAAACCTCATTTAAAGGATATTATAAAATTAAGTGAACAATATGATGCTATAGGAGTAAATATAGCACATAGTGGATCCATAGTCGGTATATTTTTTAAAAAAGATCATTTTGTATCAAAGGATTTTTGTGATGGTATATCAGGTATAATGAAGTTACATAGACTAAGTTACAATACCATTAAGACTCACACGATTAGCAGTGGACCTGAAGTAGTTTTGACTACTTGATACCAAAAATAATTTCAGTCTTTAATAAAGTCTTATTTGCCGAAGGTTTAATTTTGGAAGAGTTTTGAGGAGGATAAAATGCGGGAACAAAATCATCTTCATGGTGGGAATATTTATAAGGCAGCAAAAGAATTGGATATACCCTATACACAAATTCTTGATTTCAGCGCCAATATAAACCCATTAGGGTTTCCGCATATAGTGAAAGAGATTATTACAGATCGTATTAATGATATTGTAAATTATCCTGATATTGAGCAAAGGGAATTAAAAAAAGCTGCGGCGGAGTATTATGGCATAGATGCAAAAAACATATTGCCAGGCAATGGTTCTGTGGAACTGATAAATATTATCCTTGAGGCTTTAAGACCTTCAAAAGCGATTATTCCTTCTCCCACTTTTTTGGAATATGCTCGTTCATCTGAGAGCCGGTATATTGAAACTGTATTTGTAAATTTGAGGGCAAACAAATTTAGACTTGACATTGGATTATTT